>DASSTH010000141.1:0-2638 GCA_035708025.1 Nakamurella sp.
TGTAGGCCCGGGCGAGCGTGCTCGGCGCCGCGAGCAGCGCACCCCCGTCCAGCCCGCGCAACCCGTTCAGCGCCGATCCAACGGAGAGCCGGGACGGCCCGGGCGGTGACGAGTGATCCGCCGCGGACCCCGTCACCGCAGCGGCCCCGTCACCGCACCGACCGGGTCAATGGATCCCGTCACCGCAGTGCCCGCGCCACCGAGCATCGTCACCGCAGAGCCCGGGCCACCACGGCCGCCAACCCGGCGGCGGCCAGCCCACCGGAGAACCACCGCGCGTGCTGCGACAGGAACAGCTGCGGATCCGTGGCGTGCGACCGGTCGTCGAAGGCGCCGTGTGACCCGTGGTCGTACCCGTCCGGGCCGTCCAGCGGGTCCCACAGATTGCCCGGCCGATCCTGCGGGATGTCGTCGGAGGTCTGCTGGGACTGGAAGCCGGTCCTGGCCAGATACCGGTCCAGCAGCGGCCCCGCCACCTTGTTCGCCATGATGGTCAGCGCCGTGGAGGTGCCCACCCAGTACTGCTTGCGGCGCGGGTGGTCCGCGGCGTACAGCACTGCCTTGGCGGCCATCTCCGGCTGGAAGATGGGCGGCACGGGCTGCGGGTGCTTGGGCAGCCGGGAGATCACCCAGGTGAACTGCGGGGTGTTGACCGCGGGCATCTGCACCACGGTGATGGCGACGTTGCTCCGCTCGTGCATCAGCTCGGTGCGCACCGCCGAGGTGAACCCGTTGATGGCGTGCTTGGCGCCGCAATAGGCCGACTGCAGCGGGATCGAGCGGTAGCCCAGGGCCGAGCCGACCTGCACGATCGCCCCCCGGTCCCGCGGCACCATGTGGTCCAGCGCCACTCGGGTGCCGTGCACGAACCCCAGATAGGACACCTCGGTGACGCGCCGGAACTCCTGCGGCTCGATCTGCCGGAACGGAGCGAACACCGAGGCGAACGCGACGTTCACCCACACGTCGATGGGGCCGAACGCCTCCGTCACCCGCTCGGCGGCCGCCTGGACCTGCCGGTAGTCGGCGACGTCGGTGGGTACCGCCAAGGCCCGGCCGCCGGACCGCTCGATGGCCGCCGCGGCTGCCCGCAGTCCGGTGGTTCCGCGGGCCAGCAATCCGACCGCGTCCCCGCGGGCTCCGAACGCCTCGGCGCTCGCCCGTCCGATGCCTCCGCTGGCGCCGGTGACCACCACCACCCGGGAATCCGTCATGCCGCACCCTTCGTCCGGTGATTCGCTATCCGAATAGCTGCCTACCCGCCCGGGCACCGGTTCACGCCGGGCGCCGCGGCCATCCGCGCCGCGACCGGTGACGAATCACCGGCAGTTCCACGAGAGGATGTGCCATGCCCCCGCCCCGCCTGTCGGCCGTGCCGGATGGGAACGACCCGTCCTCGCCCGCCGGCCGGCCGGCCGAGGAGGACCTGCTGCGCCGCACGTCGCTCGGCGAGACGGAGGCCTTCGAGGAGCTCTACCGGCTGTTCGCGTCCCGCGTGTACGGCATCGCCCGCCGGGTGGTCCGGGACCCGGCGCAGGCGGAGGAGGTCGCCCAGGAGGTCTTCCTGGAGGTGTGGCGTCGAGCCGGCCGCTTCGACGCGGCCAGGGGATCGGCCGCGTCCTGGGTGCTGGCCCTGGCCCACTCCCGGGCGGTGGACCGGGTGCGCTCGGCACAGGCCGCCGCGGACCGGGAGCTCGGGTTCGGCCGGTCCACGCTGGAGCGCGACGTGGACACCGTCGCCGAGACGGTGGAGAACCGCTGGGAACGGCGGGCCGTGCGGCGCTGTCTCGGCACGCTGACCGAGTTGCAACGACAGTCGGTGACGCTGGCCTACTACAGCGGCTACACCTATCCGCAGGTCGCGCAGTTGCTGCAGACCCCGCTGCCGACGATCAAGACCCGGATGCGTGACGGGCTGATCCGGCTGCGCGACTGCTTGGCGGTGACCCGATGACCTCGCCGGTGCACCTGGATACCGGCGCCCGCGCCCTGGGCGCGCTGCCGCCGGACGAGCGGGCCGCCTTCGATGCGCACCTGGACGGATGCGACTCCTGCGCCGCGGAACTCGCCGAGTTCCGGCAGACCACCGCCCTACTGGCCGCCGCGGTCGCGGTGCGTCCCCCGGATTCCTTGCGCGACAGCGTGATGCGCGCCGTCGCCATCACCCCGCAACTGCCGCCGGTGACGCTGCCCGCGGCGGCGGACGCCGAGCGTCCGGGCGCCCCCGTGGTGCCCAGGCGGTCGACGCGGGAACGGTGGTACCGCCGTCCGTGGACGGTGGTGGCCGCCGCCGTGATCGCCGCCGCCATCGCGGCCGGCGCGCTCATCGCCACCCGGCCGGGCGCACCGGGGCCGACCGAGGCGGCGCAGCAGTGCGTGCAGTTGGCCCCCGACGCCGAGGTGATGCGGCCGACCGTCGGGTCCGGCGGCTCGGTGACGCTTTCCATGTCGTGCGGTGCCGCCGTGGTGCGGCTGGCGGCCATGCCGGACCTCCCCTCCGGCATGGGCTATCAGCTGTGGGTGATGGCGGGCGACCAGGCCCGGTCGGCCGGCATGATGCCCGGACGGGACACCGCCGCGCACACCTTCACCCTCACCGATGTGACGGCCGCCGACACCGGCATCGGTATCTCGGTCG
>DASSTH010000142.1:0-2614 GCA_035708025.1 Nakamurella sp.
CGCCGCGGATGATGCCGATCAGGGTCGCGTCGCAGGCCAGTCGGGCGGCCGTCTCCCGGGTGATGCCGCCGACGCCGGCGATCTGGCAACAGTCCACCGGTACCGCGGACCGATCGACCGGACCGGCCGGACCGGCCGGACCGTCCCGACGATCGCTGCCGGGTGTGTCCGTTTTGACGTTCCCGCGGGAACGTCCCGCCGTTTGTTGCCCTGCCGCTGAGGGCCCTGCGGCCGCTGCGTCGCCGCCCGGGTCGGTGTGCGCCCCGCCGGTTGCGGCAACGTTGACTTCGCGATCACCATCACCGCCGCCACCATCACCGCCGCTACGGTCACCGGCGCCCGTGTCGGCACCGATGTCACCGTCGGCGTCACCGTCGTTGGTTTCGGTGTGGGGCTCGACCCCCTGCTCGGGTAGCAGGTGCTCGGCGTTGACGTGTACCACGACGGTGGTGCGGTCCTCCCCGGACCGGTCCTGCGGTGCCGCGGACAGGTATCCGCGTGCCCACTGCAGCACCACGTCGACCGGGTCGATGGGCGTCGGAGCCGGCCGCGGCTGGGCGGGGCTACTCGCGGCGTCGGCCGGCTGTTCGGCGCCGGAATCGTCCGGGCCGGGGGAGGTCTGGAGAGCTGAGGGATCGTCGGCTGTCCCGTCACCGTCGGATGTCCCGTCACCGACGGCTGTCCCGTCACCGCCGGCCGGCGGCGTCTGGTTGGGGTCGCTGTCCGGGCAGCCCACCACCACGTCCGGGTCTCGCCCGGACTGGCGCACCAGATCGTCGCGGGCTGCGGCTAGGGCGGCCAGGATCACCGCGCCCTCATCCGGCGGCATCCGCAGCGAGGCACGCACATACCCGTCATCGTCGACCCACCAGCGGGCATGTTTGCGCTGTTCCTGGCTGCCCCGGCTGCCGTCCGCGGCGCGGAACCCACGCACCGTGCGCGCCAACTGCGACGCCGTCGCGGTCCGCGCCAACTCCACCAGGGTGGCCTCGTCGGCCCGGTCGGCGACCCGGGTGATCTCCCGCACCTTCGCATAGGACAACCGGCCGGCGGCCATCTCCGCGCACACCAGCGGCAGCTCGCACAAGGCCCGCGCCACCCGGACGTGTTCGCGGGCGGTTCCGGTTGCCATGGAGCAGGTCCAGGCCAGCCAGTGCGCGCAGGAGCGGATACCCACCCCGGCCCAGCCTTCCCGCCGGTCGAACTCGGCGATCATCTGCAACCAGTGCAGGGTGGCCTGCGCCATCCGGGTCGCCAACGCGCAGATCCGGGCGCCGAGCACGTCGACCGGCAGATCCTCATCCACGCGGGCCCAGTCGGCATCCCGCCCACCGACCAGCACCGGCACGAACCCGCCCGGTTCCTGCTCGCTCCGCTCCTCACCCGGGCCGGTGGCCCGACCCGCCGCCGCTTCCCCCATCACGCCTCCCACGAACAGCCGTGCCCACCTGCCCGAACCGTAACTACGAGCACCGACACCGACCGCCACACGAACGGCAGCCCATCAATGGGCGGCACCTGTTCCCGATCCACCCCGCCGCCGTCACCCCGCACAGCCCGGAACGTTCCCGCGGGAACGCCGAAGGGGCCTGCCCCGGTTCCCGACCCACCCGGCCGCCGTCGACCCCACCGCCCGAAAGACGTTCCCGCCGGAACGCCCAAACGGACAATCCGGGCCAACGCCGAATCGCTTTCACGGGGAACCAGAGACCGAGAACGGCGAAGACCGGCGCCCCAACACGACGGGGTCCAGCGACCCGGGGCACCGAGCCGGGACCGTCTGCCGGGCACTCCGACGCCGAACTCCAAGACAGCAGTACCGCCAAGCGGAATCGATGTCACCGGCCGGCGCTCGCTCCCGTCACCGCGTCTGCCTTGCGACCCGTTCGCACCTCACGGGAGGATGAAAACGACGATCGCGGACGCAGCGACGGAGGGCGGCGATGTACTTCAAGCAGTTCCTGCACGACGAACGCGGGTGCTCGTCGTACCTGGTGGCGTCCCGCAGCAGCCGGGAGGCCCTGGTGGTCGACCCGCAATGGGACATCGCCCGGTACCTGGATCTGGCGGCCGACCGGGAGTACCGGATCGTCGGCGTCATCGACACGCACCTGCACGCCGACCACGTCTCGGGCAACCGCGCGCTCGCCGAGGCGACCGGAGCGCCGCTGTACCTGCACGCCGACGCCGAGGTCGACTTCCCGTTCCACCCGCTGCACGACGGTGACGTGGTGGCCGCGGGACAGGTCGAACTGCGGGTCGTGCACACACCCGGACACCGGCCGGAGTCGATCTCGCTGCTCGTCGTCAACCCGCCACGCAGCCCCGAGCCGTCCATGGTGCTGTCCGGCGACACGCTGTTCGTCGGCGACGTCGGACGCCCGGACTTCGGAGGTCCGGCGGGTGCCGAGCAGGAGTGGCGCAGCGTGCAGCGGCTGCTGCAACTGCCCGACTGGGTGGAGGTGTTCCCGGCCCACTTCGAGGGGTCTTGCGGCAAGGGCATGTGCGGCCGGCCCAGCTCGACCATCGGCTTCGAGCGGCGTTTCAACCCCGTGCTGGCCCTGAGCCGCGACGACTTCCTGGCGTATGCCGCCACGCCGCCGGCGCGGCCGCT
>DASSTH010000143.1:0-7321 GCA_035708025.1 Nakamurella sp.
GGCCGGGCCGGGCGTCAGTGGCGGTGGCGGCCGGTGAGCAGCAGGCAGCCGATCAGCGCGGCGCCGACGACGGACAGCAGCACGGCGGCGATCATGCGTCGGGCTTCGGGTCGTCCAGCGACTTGACGAACGGGTCGGGCGCGGGCGGCTGCACGAGCGGTGCGGGTCCGGCGGTGTAGACGGCGGGCTGCTTGCTGCTGCCGAGTAGCACGGTCAGCGCCGGCCATCGGCGTTCGGCCCACCGGACTGCGGCGTAGTACAGGGCAGCGGCGACGGTGCCGATCGCGCCGGCGACGGCGGCCTGCTGCTCGCTGGTGACGGTGATGCCGAGCGAGGCGAGCCACCCGACGAGGTAGGCGACGGCCAGCGGCACGTAGGTGCGGATGAGGGAGGGGATCATGACTCGCTCCCGTTGGCAGCGGTGTCGGTCTGGCGGCCGCGGCCGAACAGGCGGCCGAGGATGTCGCCGGCGCCGAGCGTGGTGCCGGTGATCTTCTGCGCCCACACCCGAAGGCCGATCTTGTCGCCGTTGGCCGGGTCCTGCAGGGCGGCGTCGATGGTGGCGCGGATGGCCTTGGCCTCGGTGGCGTTGCGGACCGCGTAGGCGTCGCGGGCGGATTGGCTGGCCTGCTGGAACGTCTCGGCCAGCAGGTCGGCGAGCTTGGGTGTGCGGTCGGGCTCGGCGGCCCGCGGGTCGCGGACCGGGATCGTGCGGGCGAGCAGCTCGTCCACGATCTCCTTGGCTGTGGGCATGTCGTCCTCCTCGGGAGGGGTTGGGTTGGGTGCTTCGTTGACGGGCGGCCGGGGCGCGGTGGACTGGCCGAACGTGTCCAGGGCGGCCTGCAGCAGGTCGTACGGGTAGTTCGGGTCCGGGTCGGTGTGTGTGGTGCCGCCGAGGGCCTGGGTGATCTGGTGGTGCGTGCACCAGGCGACCCCGCCGGGCAGCGTGCCGCCGGCCGAGTACGCCTGGATCTGCGCGTTGCTGGCCCGCTGCGGTGCACGGCCGCCGCCGTGGCGCACGGAGATGTCGGACATCAGCGCGGCCAGCGTGCTGACCTGCTTCAGCCCGTCCGCCGTGGTCCACTCGTCACGGCTGTACGCGGCATAGCCGGTCTGCTCGATGCCGATGCTGATGATGTTCCCGGCCGGTCCGCAGTGCCAGGCGCGGTCCTCCTCGGCGACCATCTGAATGGCGTAGGACGGGCCGACGAGGTAGTGCGCGGAGGTCTGCGCCTTGGTGGAGCCGAACCACGCGGGGCCGGCCAGGCTGTCGGCGTAGGACTGCGCGAGCGGAGCCTCCACGTCGTGCACCACGATCAACTGCGATCGCTTGCCGCCGGGGCTGTCGTAGTTCGGCGACGGGGACAGCCGCACGGCGGCTGCGGATTCGATGCGCTGCAACATCACTGACCGCCCTCGTCGTCGGGCTGGGCGGGGGCCTGGGCGCGGCTGCGGTCGATGGCCTCGGCCTGGCGCACCACCTCGGCCCAGTCCTCATCCGGCAGCAGGTGGCCCCTGTCGGTGTCGTCAGCCATCGGCCCTCCTGTGGGCAGCAGTGATCGCCCGGCGAGGTGCCGGGTGAGGGTGTGGGGCATGTCAGCGGCGGCGGCGGAGCTGTGCGCGCAGCAGGATCGTGATGCGCCAGTAGACGGCTGCGACGAGCAGCGCTGCGATGCCGATGGCGATGCAAGCCTGCACGAACGGCCCCCACTGCCGGGTGACGCCGTAGTTGCCCAGCAGCAGGTACAGGAACAGGAGCGCCACGCCGGCGGTGAACGTCATCAGGTGCCAGCCGGCCTCGGACCGGCGGAACGGCGCGAGCAGCGGGTAGCCGAGCAGGAACCCGGCCCCGCCGACCGTGCCGAGCCACAGCAGTACGCGCCAGATCAGGTACATGGTCGGGGTCGGGGTCATCCCTGGAACGCCTCTCTGATCGTCTCCGCGAAGTGGTTGATCTCCCGGATGCGCCGCAGGTCGCGGGCCCAGGCGGTGATGTGCGGCCACCGTCCCCGAACGATGGCCAACTGCTGCTCTGCCTCTTGGCGGGCGCGGCGGGCTTCCTGGCCGTTCACTTGCCGGCCGCCTTGGGTAGCGCCTGCATGACGGCGGTGGCCACCCTTCCCGCCTCCTGTAGTTCGTCGATCTGCCGGGCTTGCACGGCGATCGTGGCGTCCTTGGCCTGCGCCGCGGCCTTCCAGTCGTCGCGTTCGTTGATCATGTCTTGGAGTGCCCGGCGGGGGACGAGCCGTCCGGACAGGATGAGTAGCACGACGAGCACGATGAGCGCGCCGGGTCCGAGGTTGGCCAGCGCCCAGGCCACGGCATCGGTCATCAGCCGACGATCGCCAGCCGAACGGTCAACCGCAGGTCCGTCACGCCGAGACTCGCGGCCGCGTTCTGCCACAGCACCATGCGGACTTGACTGCCGGCGGTGAGCCACGCGCCGGTCGCCATGCCGAGCAGGGTCTGCCCGGTGGCCGTGGCGGGGAGCATCCGGCTCTTGCCGATGCTGGTGCCGGCGGAGTTGACCAGGCCGATGCCGCGGTTGCCGGTGGCGTTGGCGTTGAAGGCCGCTTCGGCGGTGATCTCGTACCAGCCGGTCGCGGGCACCTGCGTCCACCCTGACGGCGTGGTCCAGCCGGAGCCGACGCTGGTGCCGGTGGACACCATCTCGATCTGTTTCCACGCGCCGTTGACGTCGATGGTGGCGCTGCTGCGGGTCGTTTCCAGCACGGATGCGGCGACGGCGGCAGCGATCGATGCGGCGACCTGATCGGCGTTCGGGAACTTCACCCACGTCGAGGCGTCGTGCTGGACGCCCATCTGCTTGGCCTGCGGGTCGTAGACGAGGCTGCCGTCGACCAGGGAGAACGGGGCGACGGATAGTCGGCCGGGGGAGACGATGGGTCCGGTGGCCCCGGTGTAGCTGCGGCCGTCGGTGATGTTGCTGCCGGTGAGACTCCCGGCCCCGGCGTTCACGGAGACGGTGGCCAGCTTGATGGAGCGGGGGGGCAGCGCGGGTTCGGTGGTGCTGGTGCCCTTGACGACTTCGATGGCGCCGGTGCTGCTGGCGTCGCCGGATTCCTCGTCGTAGACGCGGGCGATGATGACGTCGGTGCGGGCCGTCGCGCCGCCCGCGTCGAGGGTGACGGTGGCGTTGGCGGTGTTGGTGACGAGGTAGCCGGACACCATGGCCTGTCCGGGGGCGACTACGACGTCCATGCCGGAGGCGCCGTCGGACACCGCCAGCCCGGCCAGCACGCCGTCGCGGGCGGTGGTGGCGCTGGTCTTGGCCAGCGCGGCGATGATGACCCGGCGGAAGTCTGCGGCGGGCTCGTCGACGGCCTGAAGGTGGTTGACGATGACGGTCATTCAATCCTCCGGCGGGTCTTGTATCAGGACGGCTACGGGTGCACTCTGACATGACAGCGACGATGCATTGACGATGCAGTGACGATCAGACGGAGGCGGTCAGGGTGTTCGGTTGGTTGCGGGGCCTGGCGTGGGACGATTCCGGGCGTGGAGGATCACGAGCGGCGCGTGCAGGTCACGTTGCGGTTCCCGGAGGATCTGTACCGGGAGGCTCAGCGGATCGCGGCGGCCCGGCACGAGACGTTGACGGCGGTGCTGGTGGGGCTGCTGCGGGATTGGGCGGAGGAGCATCGCGGGCGGTGGGGGCCGGGCTCCCCGAATCCGTAGCGGCGATCCTGGGCGGCTCGCCGGACGACTACCGGCCGCGGATCCCGTCGCAGCGTCGGCCGCGCCCCACCTTGTACGCGGACTACGGCCCGAAGTTCGATTGGGGTCCGGACTTCGACTGACTCCCCGCGGTTCACCTTGGGATGGGGATCACCGCGGGGTCACGGGCGGCCCGCCCCCCAACAGGAGCGGGCCGCTCTCTCGTCTAGCGCTTGCCCCGCGGCCATATCTGGCCGGTGGTCTTGGCCAGGGGCGCACCGCTCGCCGTGGCCGTGATCACCACCGGATCCGCGTAGTTCGAATGACCGTCATAGGCGAACAGCGCGTACGTGTACTGCTGCCCGGACGTAACGCCGGTATCGGTGTACGACGTGACAGCGGCCCCGACCGAACTCACTAGGTCGCCGTCGGTGGCGTTCGCGGGCGCGTCCGCGCCTTCCATGCGGCGGATCATCACGCCCGCGAAGTCCGTGTCGGTCGGGTTCGCCCAGGCCAGAGCGATGCCGCCAGGGCTGGACAGGTCGCTGACCGGCCCCGGTGGCGTGGTGTCCACATCCACTGCGAGGGTGTAGACGGCGGCCTGACCGGTCAGGCCGCCAGAGTCGCCGCCGACCTCGAACAGGACTCCCGCACTTATCGCCGCCGCCGCCTGATTCCGCGCAGCGGGCAGGTCCGGGCCGGCGGTCCACGACGTGTCACCGGGGGCGAGGATGGAGACGGTGGCACTGTTGCTGCCACCGATGACGTATATGGTCCCGTCGCTGGTCGTGGCCGAGCCCGCCCCGCTCCGTATGTCCGGGAGTGCCACTCCGGTGGTCCACGACGACGCGCCCGGAGTGAGGGTGTAGACATCCCCGGATTGGCCGCCTATGGCGTAGATCGTCCCGTCAGCGCCTGCGGTGGCCGTGAGACCCGATCGCGCGGCGGGCAGCGACGGCGCGGTGGCCCATGACCCGGCACCGGGTGTGAGCTTGTAGACCACCGCCGACGGCTGGAACGACGTGTTCAGTCCGCCTATCGCATAGATGGTGCCGTCGGAGCCCACGGCGGCGGCGAGCACCTGGCGGCCCTGAGGTAGCGACGGCCCGGCGATCCATTCCGACGCGCCCGGGGCGAGGGTGTAAACATCCGCCTTGGGGCCGCCATTGTTGCCGCCGATCGCGTAGATGGTGCCATCGCTGCCGGTCGCGGCAGCGAGAGAGAACCTGGCCGCCGGGAGTGACGGGCCTGTTTCCCAGGACGATGCGCCTTGGGCGAGCGTGTAGACGGTCGCGCTGGGCGCGAGCGCGGGCGTGTAGCCGCCGATGGCGTAGATGGTGCCGTCGCTGCCCACGGTGACGGCGTGGTTGAGCATCGCCGCCGGGAGTGACGGCCCGGTACCCCAGGTATCGGTCACTGCACCAGCCCCACGTCGGCCAGCATCCCGGACAGTTCGGAACCCCACGCCCGGAAGCCCGCGTCCGTGGTGTGGTCGATCGGGGTGTTGGTCGTCGCGGTCGCCATGGTGCTCCTCAGCGTTGGATCTGGTTACCCCGCGGCCAAATCTGGCCGACGGTGGGGACCGTGGGACCGGACGGCGGACACATCGACCCAGGGTTCCATCCGCTCGCCGTCGGCTTCGCAGGCGTCGCGGTGGTGGCGGTACCGCGATCCGTACTCACGCCGGATCACGCTCGATCCACAACGATGGGCTGCGGGTGTCCGCGCACAGGTAGGCCACCCCGTCGATCGTCAACCCATCCAGCAGGCTGTACCCGCCGGCCGCGGTCGCGCGAAGATACTTGGCCCAGCCTCGACGCCAGCCGTTCACATACCGGCCGACCGTAGACGATCCAGAGACGTAGGAGTTCAGCAGTGCCACCCTCGATGCCGTGAAGTCCGCCTGATACGAGTCATACCCGTCGCCGTTCGGCGGAGAGGCGGGGGCGAACATCAGCGCCGAATTGGCCTCGACGAGCCGGGACGCCTGGAGCGACCCGGACGACGCCGGTTCGTTGGACGCCGTTCCGTTCAAGTTGCAGGCGAAGCCCGTACCCAGTCCGCCGCGGCGCGGGTGACGGGTTGCGTGGCAGGTGGATGCACCGCCCGGGTCGGACGTGCCCACGAAGATCGGCAACGGATCATCACTTGCGCTCAGCGCCGAATCGTAGGCGCCGACATAGGCGGTCCCCCCGAGTGACGCACTGCCCGAGGTGACTGCGAAACCGTCCTTCGCCACCACGATCGCATAGGCGCCGCTCGCCTGGAGTGCCGAAAAGACCCCCGCTGCGGAGATCGACCCACCCCCGGGGTTGTAGCTGCCGTTGTACCAGTCAACCTCAGTCGTCGCCGGGATCACCCCGCCGTCAGCCTGGAGTGTCTGCAAGGTCGCCGTGGCGTGCATCGCGGGCCGCTGCGGCTTATGCGTGGAAGGGTTGTAGCCCTCCGCGATACCGAAGTACAGCGAAGAGAACGTGTTGTTGCGGATGACGACGGCATAAAAGTCGGCGAACATCCCTGAAACCGCGTGGTCGCACTTGTAGACATCGGCTGGGAGCGACGATCCGAATGTGGTGGACTCCACCAATGACCACGCCGGGTGCGTCGGGACGATCGCTCGGATCTGATCCTGAATGCTGGTCAGCGTGCCGCCGGCACCGATGTAGTACGTCACTCAGCTGCCTCCCAGATCACCGTGACGGTGACGGTGCCCGCGCTGCCGTTGTTCGTCACCGACACCGGAATGCTGGCCGACGGAGTGGACTCCATCGACGCACCCAACACCATCGGTGACAACACCACCGACAGGGCATCAGCCGTCGTCACGTACTCCAACATCACCCCGGCGGTGTCGTCGGGATCGGTGCCCACCGGCCGCGACGCGTCCGCCGACCGATCGGCGCTGGTCGCGTACACCCGCACCCTGGCAGGTTTGTCGGTGGCCAGCGACAGCAGTCGGTACGTCTCGGCCATCGTCAGGGACACATCACCCGACGCCCCGGTCGTCAGGCTCGCCGTGGTCACCGTCGCCGTGTTCCGCGGGGCCGTCGCCGTGTCGGGCTCCCACAGCACCGTCACGGTGATCGCCGCCGCGCTCGCCCCGGTGTTCGTGACCCGCAGCGGAATCGACGACGTGGGCGAGGATTCCATCGACGCGCCGAACGTCATCGGCGACAAAATGTAGGTGCCGGCCGACGGGGCCACGTACTCCAGGATCAGGCCGGAACCGAGGCTCGGGTCGGTGCCGATCGCCCGGCTGGCGTCCGCCGTCCTGCTGGCCGTGGTCGCGTAGAACTCCACGCGGGCTGGACCGTCCACCTGCAGCGACAGCAGCCGGAACGCCAGGGCCAGGCTGATGCTCACATCCTCCGACGCCCCGGCCGCCAGCGTGGAGGTCGTGACCGACGTGGTTTGCCGCTCGGCCAGACCACCACCACCGGAGGCGGAGATCACCGGGTTCTGCGGATCCGTGTTGTCCACCGTCACGTTGTCACCCGCGACGACCGACGCCACCTTCGCGGCCGCGGCTGCAGCAGCGGCATCCGCGGTGTCCTTCGCCGTCTGTGCCAGAGTCGCCGCACCGCTGGCCGACTCGCCGATGATCGTCACGGTCGGCATGTAGTCGTTCGGCGCCCGCTCCAGA
>DASSTH010000144.1:0-2913 GCA_035708025.1 Nakamurella sp.
GATCGGCGCGGTCAACGGCATAGCCGCCGGCACCTTCCAGCCCGGCGTGGCCAGCACCGTCCCGCGCATCACCTCCGACGTGCAGGGCGCCAACGGCGCGGTGCGCACCGCCGAGTCGATGGCCATGCTCGGCGGGCCGGCCCTGGCCGGCATGCTCGTCGCCCTCGTCTCACCCGGCGGCGTGTTCGCCGCCCACTCGGCCACCTACGCGGTCAGCGCCGGCTGCCTGCTGCTGCTCCGGCTCGAGAACGGCGACCGCCGCGCGGGGCCGGACGCGGGAGACCGGCGCACCACCTTCCGCGCCGATCTCGCCGAGGGCTGGCGGGAGTTCCGCGCGCGCAGCTGGATGTGGGGCGTCATCGTCATCTGGATGGTGCTGATGATCACCGTGACCGGGCCGCTGGTGCCGCTGACGGCCGGCGTGATCATCCCGCACGAGGGCGCCGGCGCCTACGGCCTGGTCAACTCCGCCCTCGGCGCCGGGACGGCGGTCGGCGGCCTGGCCGCCATGCGGGCACGGCCGGCCCGCATGCTGCGCGCCGGGTCGCTCGGTCTGTTCGGCTACGCCCTCTTCCCCGCGGCCGTCGGACTGCACCTGCCGCTGGGCGCGGTGATGGCCTGCACGGCGGTCTCCGGCGCGTCGCTCGGCTTCTGGGGCGTCATGTGGGCCACCAGCGTGCAGACGCAGGTGCCGGGCCCGATCCTGAACCGGCTGCACGCCTTCGAGGTGGCCGGCTCGCTGTCCATGATGCCGGCCGGCCAGGCCCTGGCGGGCCCGGCCAGCGCCGTCTTCGGCGCCCGGCCGGTGCTGCTGGCCGGCGGCTTCATGGTCCTGGTGGTCGGCGTGGCGCTGCTGGCCGCGCGGCCGATCCGCGAACTGCGCCGCGCGTGAGGGGCGTTCGGGCGGATCCTCAGCGCAGGATGCCCGCCGCACCGGCCGCCCGCAGCCACTGCGGGAACTCCTCCGTCAGGCGGTCGTAGAGCACCTCGTCGGGCACCGCCGCCGGGTCCTGGCCGGCCGGGAAGAAGCCCGCGTTGTCCACCACTCTCTTCTTCGGCACCGGCAGGTCGTCCAGCTTCCGCAGAAACCGGAAATCGTCCTGACCGAACCCGATGAACTGCCAGAACATCGGCAGCTTGGCGCTCTCGCACAGCACACGCTCGGCCGCGGAACGGGAACTCGGCCCGCCGTCGGTCTGGAAGACCACCAGCGCGGGCGCCGACGTGCCGCTGTGCAGGTAGTGGTCGATGACGGCCTGCATGGCCAGGTGGTAGTGGGTGCGGCCCATGTGGCCCAGCGCGTCGTGCACTGCGCCGATACGGCCCGCGTAGTCGTCCAGCGACACCTCGGCCACCCCGTCGACGCCGGTGCTGAAGAACACCACCGGCACCTGCCCGTCGTCGTCGAAGTGCGCGGCCAGGCCCAGCACCTGCTCGGCCAGGCGCTGCACCGAGCCGTCCCGGTAGTAGGGGCGCATCGACCCGGAGCGGTCCAGCACCAGGTACACGGCCGCGCGCACCCCGCCCAGCCCGTGCTTGCGCAGGCTGACCGCCGCCGACTTGTACAGGTTCACCAGGCCGGGCGCCCGGTCCTGCAGCTTCTCCGGACTGATCGCGGGAGCACGGTCGGCCCCGCCCCCGCCTGGACGCTTGACGTAGTCGATCGCCATCGCGGCAGCCCCCTCACCCCGCCGCCGGCCGGGTGCCGGCGGCATGGGCGCGAGCCTACGCCGCACCCCGGTCAGCGCGCCGCCGCCCGCGCGATGTTGCGGGCCATGCCGCCGAACACCACGCCGTGGAAAGGCCACACCGCCCACCAGTACGCGTGCCCGGCCAGCCCGTGCGGATGGAAGACGGCCCGCTGCGCGTACACCGTTCGCCCCTCCCGGTCCGTCGCGACCCGCAACTCCAGCCAGGCCAGGCCAGGCAGCCGCATCTCCGCCCGCAGCCGCAGCAGCCGGCCCGGCTCGATCTCCTCCACCCGCCAGAAGTCCAGCGAGTCACCGACGCGCAGCCGCCCCGGGTCCCGGCGCCCGCGCCGCAGCCCCACCCCGCCGACCAGCCGGTCCAGCAGCCCGCGCACCGCCCACGCCGGGCCGAACGAGTACCAGCCGTGTTCCCCGCCGATGCCCTCCACCACCTGCCACAGCGCGGCCGGCGAGGCGGCCACCCGGCGGGCCCGCCGGTCCGTGTACAGGCTGCCGCCCGCCCAGTCCGGATCCGTCGGCAGCGGCGCGCTCGGCGCACCCGGCACGGACGCCGACGACCAGCGGGTGGCCACCTGCGCCTCCCGGATGCGCTGCAGCGCCAGCTCCAGCGCCCGGTCGAACCCGGTGCACCCGCCCGGCGGATCCGGCACGTACGCCGTGATGTCCCGCTCGCGGCACACCACCTCGTGCCGCAGCGACTCCGTCAGCGGCCGCGCGATGCCCGCCGGCACCGGCGTGACCAGCCCCACCCACAGACTCGACAACCCGGTCGTCAGCACCGGCACCGGCACGATCAGCCGCCGCGGCAGCCCGGCCACCGCCGCGTAGCGCTGCATCATCTCCCGGTACGTCAGCACGTCCGGGCCGCCGACGTCGAAGGCGCGGTTCACCGAGGCGGGCAGCCGTGCACAGCCCACGAGATACCGCAGCACGTCCCGCACGGCGATCGGCTGCGTCGGCGTGCGCACCCAGCGCGGGGTGACCATCGCCGGCAGCCGCTCCGTCAGATACCGCAGCATCTCGAACGACGCCGACCCCGACCCGATGACGACGGCGGCCCGCAGCACCGCCGTCGGCACCTCCGAGGCCAGCAGGATCCGCCCCACCTCCGCGCGCGAACGCAGATGCGGCGACAGCTCCTCCTCGGGCACGCCGGCCGGCGTCAGACCGCCCAGGTACACGATCCGCCGCACCCCGGCCCGGC
>DASSTH010000145.1:0-3444 GCA_035708025.1 Nakamurella sp.
ATCACCCGGCCGCGCTGGTCCAGGAACCGGTACACCCCAGGGGCGCGCGGCAGCCGCGCGACCGCGTCACGCGCCGGGGCCTGCGTCGGCATGCGCACCAGCATGCCCGCCGTGCGCCCCACGGCGGGACGCGGATCGGGCGGGACGCGGATCGGGGGGCACTCGGGACGCGGATCCGAGCGGGAGCCGGGACGATCGGACACGGGGCCCGGCGGGGTGCACCGTCCGGCAGTACCGTGTGACCCCCACCTGTGGACGGAGCGCACATGGCGAACACCCCATCGACGGGCCCGCTCGCGCGCCGGCTCGGAGTCGGCGACGCGGTGATCATCGGGCTGGGCTCGATGATCGGCGCCGGGGTGTTCGCCGCGTTCGGCCCGGCCGCGCTGGCCGCCGGCAGTGGGCTGCTGATCGGCCTGGCGATCGCCGCGGTGGTGGCCTACTGCAACGCCACCGCCTCGGCTCAGCTCGCCGCGGTGTACCCGACCTCCGGCGGCACCTACATCTACGGCCGGGAGCGGCTGGGCCCCTGGTGGGGGTTCACCGCCGGTTGGGGCTTCGTGATCGGCAAGACGGCCTCCTGCGCCGCCATGGCCACCACCATCGGCGCCTACGCGGTGCCCGGCCCGACCTGGGCGCAGCGCCTGGTGGGCATCGCCGCGGTGCTGCTGCTCACGGCGGTCAACTACCGCGGGATCACCCGCACCGCGCGGCTGGCCGCGATCCTCGTCACCGGCGCGTTGGCGTCCCTCGCCGTGGTGGTGGGCGCCATCGCCGCGAGCGGGTCCGCCGGTCCGGGCCACCTGGCCGACTTCCCCGGTTCCGGCGGGCCGTACGGCATCCTGCAGTCCGCCGGGCTGCTGTTCTTCGCCTTCGCCGGCTACGCGCGGATCGCCACCCTGGGCGAGGAGGTGCGCGACCCGGAACGCACCATCCCGCGGGCCATTCCGCTGGCGCTGGGCATCACGGTGCTGGTCTACGCCGCGGTCGGCGTCACCGCCCTGCTGGGAGCCGGCGCGGATGCCTTGGCGCGCACCAACTCCCCGCTGACCGCTGCGGTGGACGCGGTGGGCGCGTCGTGGGCGTCGCCGATCGTGCGGATCGGCGCGGTGATCGCCGCCACCGGGTCGCTGCTGGCCCTGGTGGCGGGCGTCGGCCGCACCTCGCTGGCCATGGCCCGCAACCGGGACCTGCCGGCGACGCTGGCCGCGGTGCATCCCCGGTTCGCGGTGCCGCACCGGGCCGAGCTGCTGGTCGCCGCCGTAGTGGTCGTGCTGGTGGCGGTGACCGACCTGCGCGGCGTGATCGGCTTCTCCTCGTTCGGGGTGCTGGTCTACTACGGCATCGCCAACGCCTCGGCGTTCACCCCGCGCGGGGCGGACCGGCGGTGGCCGCGCTGGCTGAACGCGCTGGGCGTGCTGGGCTGCGTGGCGCTGGTGGTGACGTTGCCGGTGTGGTCCGTGGTGGCCGGGACGGTGATGTTCGCTGTCGGGCTGGTCGGGCGCCTGGTGCTGACCGGGCGCCGGGCGCGGACCCCGGGTGCCACCCCCGGGGTCGGGGCGGGAGCCTCGCGGGTGGACCCATAGGGCAGGCTGGGACGGTGCAACCCGAGGAGTCCCGCGCCGGCTTCGACCTTGCCGACGCCAGGCGATTGGTGGCGGCGCAACCGTTCTGCCGCTGGTGGAACCTGTCGGTGACGGGCATCGGTGCCGGCACCGCGACGGTGGCATTGCCCGCCGCCGAGCATCTGCTGCGGCCCGGTGGCGTGCTGCACGGCTCCTGCTACGAGGTGGTCGCCGACGTGGCGATGTGGCTGGCCATCATGACCCGGGTCGGCGAGGAACCGATGGCCGTGACCGTGGAGATGAAGACCAGCTTTCTGCGCGGCACCGCCTCCGACATCAGTGGCACGGCACGGCTGTTGCGCCTGGGGCGGCGCATGGTGTTCGGCACGGCCGAGATCACCGACGGTGACGGGACTCTGGTGGCGCACTCCACCCTGACCTACATCCGCCCGGCGGGGTGACCGCCGGCCGCTGGTGACCGCCGCGCTACCGCGCGGCATCCCCGGAGTTCGCCAGCACCGCCTGCAGCACGGCGTCGGCGAACTGCCCGGTGGACTCCGACCCGCCCAGGTCGGCGGTGCGGTGCCCGGCGGCGAGGGCCGCGGCCAGCCCGGCCAGCACTCGGTCGGCCGCCTCCGGCTCGCCGAGGTGCTCCAGCATCATGGCGCCGGCCCAGATCGCGCCGGACGGGTTGGCCACGCCCCGGCCGGCCAGCGGCGGTGCGCTGCCGTGGATCGGCTCGAACATGGCCGGCCCGGCAGCGGAGCCGGGTGGACCGCCGATGTTGCCGGACGCGGCCAGCCCCAGGCTGCCCTGCAGCGCGGCTCCCAGGTCGGTCAGGATGTCGCCGAACAGGTTGCTGGCCAACACCACCGAGAACTGCGCCGGGTTCATCACCATCTCGTAGGCGGCGGCGTCCACCAGCATGGAGCGCCACGGCACGTCCGGGTACTCGGCCGCGACCTCGGCGACCACCTCGTCCCAGAACACCATGGAGTGGCGCAGCGCGTTGGACTTCGTCACGCTGATCAGTCCCCGGCCCCTGGTGCGCGCCAGGTCGAAGGCGTACCGCGCCACCCGTGCGGTGCCGGCCCGGGTGAACCGGGCGACCTGTTCGGCGGCGTCGGCGTCCCGGTGCCCCAGGTCGGAGTACTCGCCCTCGGTGTTCTCCCGCACGAACACCATGTCCACGTCGGCCGGCTCCCGATGCGCCAGCGTGCCGGGCACCCCGGGCAGCCAGCGGATGGGCCGCAGGTTGACGTACTGGTCGAACTCCCGGCGGATGGCCAGCACCAGGCCCCACACCGGGATGTGGTCGGCCACCCGCGGGTCGCCCACCGCGCCGAAGTAGACCGCGTCGTAGCGGCGCAACACGTCGAACGCGTCGGCCGGCATCATGGCCCCCTCGCGCAGGTAGCGCTCGGAGTTCCAGTCCAACTCGTCCCACTGCCAGCCGTCACCGGCGGTTCCCAGGGCCGCGGCCAGGATCGGGCGGGCGGCCGCGATCACCTCCGGTCCGATGCCGTCGCCGGGAATCACCGCAATCGACCGGGCCACCGTCCGCCTCCTTCTCCTGGGGTCCGGCCGATCATCGCATTGCGCGGTCGGGTGGCCGGCCGGTGGGCGAGCGGATGCGCCGGCAATCCGCGTGACCACCGGCCCTCCGATGCCGCAGAATGCGCCGATGCGCTGGACCACCCTGGACACCGAGTCGACGCCCGCATGGGCCGAACTGACGAACCTGCTGGCCACCGCCGACGGCACCGAGGAGTTCTACTCCGCCGAGGACCTGGCCGAGGAACTCACCGAGACCGGCTTCGATGCCCGGCGGGACAGCTGGGCGGTGTGGGACGGTGCGGACCTGATCGCGTTCGGGCAG
>DASSTH010000146.1:0-2213 GCA_035708025.1 Nakamurella sp.
TCGCCTGGTACAGCGCCAGCAGCCCCGCCGCGAAGCAGGCCACATCGGCCAGCGTCGCGGCGCCGGTTCCCGGGTCACCGTCCAGCGAACTGCGCAGCCACCCGCCGTCCACCCGGTGCAGGTCGACCAGTGCGTCGGCCGCGGCGTCGGCGGCGGTCACCCACTCCGGCCGGCCCAGCGCCACCCCGGCCTCGGCCAGCGCACCGATCGCCAGCCCGTTGGACCGCAGCACCACGATCGCGTCCAGCCCCGGCTGCGGCCGCCCGTCGCGCGCAGCCAGCAGCCGGGCGCGCACGCCGGCGAACCACTCGGCGTCATCCGGATCGCGGACCAGCCGCAGAACCTCGCCCTCCGGGTCAGGCCGGTCGGGGTCCACGCCGAACAGCGGCAGCGCCCGGGCGGCATCGTCACCGCCCAGCAGTTGTTGCAGTTCGGTGACGGGCCAGCGGTACGTCAACCCCTCGACGCCGGCGGTGTCCGCGTCCAACGAGGCGGCGAAGCAGCCCCGCTCGGTGCGCAGCTCGCGCAACAGGAAATCGCCCGTCTCGCCGGCGATCCGGTGCGACAGCGGCGATCCGGTCAGCCGCGCATGATGCGCGTACAGCCGCAGCAGCAGCGCGTTGTCGTCCAGCATCTTCTCGAAGTGCGGCACGTGCCAGGTGGCGTCCACGCTGTACCGGGCGAAGCCGCCGGCCAGCTGGTCGTAGATGCCGCCGCGGGCCATCCGCTCCAGGGTCAGCGTGACGGCGTCCAGCGCGGCCGCCGATCCGGTGCGCTCGTGGTTGCGCAGCAGGAACTCCGCGACCATGGACGGCGGGAACTTCGGCGCCCGACCGAAACCTCCGTTGCTGCGGTCGGTCTGGGCCAGCAGCGCGTCCCGGGCCCGGTCCAGCTGGGCCGGGTCGATCGGCGACTCCGGCAGCGGCGCCATGTTGTCCCGCAACGCGGTGGTGATCCGCCCGGCCGCGGCCGCCACCTCGCTCCGCTCCCGCCGCCAGGTGTCCGCGACGGCCGTCAGCACCTGGCGGAAGGACGGCAGCCCGGACCGCGGCTCCGGCGGGAAATACGTTCCGGCGTAGAACGGTTCGCCGTCCGGGGTGAGGAAGCAGGTCATCGGCCAGCCGCCCTGACCGGTCAACGCCTGGGTGGCGCTCATGTAGACGGCGTCGACGTCCGGGCGCTCCTCGCGGTCCACCTTGATCGGCACGAAGTTCGTGTTGATGAACTCCGCGATCCCGGCGTCCTCGAAGGATTCGTGCGCCATCACGTGGCACCAGTGGCAGGAGGCGTACCCGACGCTCAGCAGCACCGGCACATCCCGGCGGCGCGCCTCGGCGAACGCCTGGTCGCCCCACGGCCACCAGTCGACCGGGTTGTCCGCGTGCTGTCGCAGGTACACGCTCGCGGCGTCGGCCAGCCGGTTCGTCATGGTCCCGACGGTAGCCCGCACGCCCGGACCGCCGACGTGGCGGCACTCTCATCACCCTGCGGCGCCGGCAACCGCCGCACAGTCCGGAGAGTCTCGCAAACCCGGGATGGTGGGGGCACCCGCCAGCAACCGGACGGGCATTGCGCTGTGATCCCGGTTACAGTACGGGGTACCTGGCGCGCAACGGGCATCCGCCCGCGCGGGAGGGAGTAGGCAGCCATGCTGGTCAGGGACGTGCTGTCCGCCAAGGGGAACGAGGTCGTCACCATCCGGCCGTCGGCGACGGTGACGGAGATCGTCGGAGCGCTCGCCGCGCACCGGATCGGCGCCGTCGTGGTGACCGACGAGGAAGGCGCCGTGGTGGGCATCGTCAGCGAGCGGGACGTCGCCCGGGGCCTGCACGCGCAGGGTGCCGCGGTGCTGGAGCGGTCGGCGGCCGACATCATGACCACCGAGGTGCACACCTGCCGGCCGGAGCAACCGGTGCGGGAGTTGGCTAAGGCGATGACCGACGGCCGGTTCCGGCACACGCCGGTGGTGGCCGACGGGGTGCTGGCCGGGATCGTGAGCATCGGCGACATCGTCAAGAGCCGGATCGACGAGCTGGAGACCGAGCAGGACCAACTGGTCGGCTACCTGTCCACCGCCCAGTAGCGCCCGGCAGGTGACGGGTTCCGGTGACGAGTTGCCGTCAGCGGCGCCCGGCAGCTGACGCGCTCCGGTGACGAGGTGCCGTCAGCGGCGCCCGGCAGGTGACGGGTTCCGGTGACGAGGTGCCGTCAGC
>DASSTH010000147.1:0-9424 GCA_035708025.1 Nakamurella sp.
GGTCCGGACCGGGCCCGACACCCGGCTCGACAAGGGGCCAGCTACCGACGCTTCCAGGTCGGCGACGGTCGGCACGTCGGAGGCCCGCTCGCGCATCCAGCGGCGCAGCGCGAGGGTGGCGAGCACGTCGTCCTCGTTGTAACGCAGCAGCCGCTGCCGGTGCGCGGCGACCACATCCTCGGCGGGCGACCCGGAACCTCCGCGGCTCCCGCGTTCGGCTGCGGCCCGGTCGGTTTCGGCGGCCCAGTCGGCTTCCCGGCCCCAGTCGGCTTCGCGCGCCCGGTCGGTTTCGGCGGCCCACTCGGCTTTCCGGACCCGGTCGGCGCCGGGCGCCCCGTCACCGATCGCCAGGCGGTACCAGGCCAGCGAGTTCTCCCCGCTGGGTTCCGGGTCGCGCCAGGTGAAGCCCGCGACGGCCGCTACCAGCTTCAGCCGCAGCGACCCCGGCACCACGAAATTCTTCTTGACCTCGGCGTACAGGTCGACCCACTGCGCCGAGCGGCAGAACGCGTCGATCTCCGCCCGCGCGGGCATGCCGGGCACCCCCGGGAACCGCTGCGGGATGCCGTACAGCCAGCGTTCCTCCGCCATCCGGGAGTAGCAGTATGCGGCGAACGTCAGCCCGGCCGCGGCGCAGGCCGCGCGCAGCGCGCACAGGTAGCGCCAGAACTCCACGAACACCTCGCCGGTGCGGGCATGCTGCAGCGGCTGCCAGGTGACGAACGGTCGGTAGCCGGGCGGGAAGCCGGGCAACGCGTCCCCGGACAGCAGGGTGCCCCACAGGTAGGCGCCGTCGTCCAGGTACGACTCCATGTCGACGTCCAGCTCCACGTCCGCGCGCGGCGCCGCGATCTGCTCGGTGCGCCGCAGCAACGGCACCCCGGCGACCATCGCCAGGGCCCGGGCCCGCGCCTCCGCCGGCGGGATGCCGGTCAACGGCAGCGCCGCGGCCGGTGACGGGGGCATCGCGGCCAGCTCGTCGTAGGTGCGCACGCCCGCCGCGTGCAACACCGTCACGTCACTGCCCGCCACCAGCAACGACACGTCGTGCGCGGCGGTCAACTCGGGCTCGCACACCGGCCACCACGGACAGCGTCGGCACTCGGCCACCCGGGACGGCTGCGCCAGCGCCGGCCCGCCGGCCGCGGCCGCCCGCGCCACCGCCAGCCGGTCGGCGAATCGGTCGTCGTAGTCGACCAGCACGCCGGGGCCCTCCGAGGTCGGGCCCAGCTCATGCCAGACGATCACCGCGCCGTCGTCCCAGTCCGGGTCGGTCGCCGGTCCGCCGTGCCCGATGATGCCGCCGCGGGTCTGCCGGGACGCCAGGCCCAGCTCGGCCAGCATGCGGTGGACATGCGCGAGGGCCAGCGCGTCGGCGTGGTGGGCGCGCATTTTCTTCGCCGGTGACGGAGCCGCAGCCAGCGGCGAGGCCAGCTCCGAGCACACCGCCCCGGAACCGGCGTCGAGGGTGCGGTGGCCGCGCACCAGCACCGGCAGGTAACCACCGTCCGGGGCGCGCAGCAACAGCTCCGGGGTGCCGAACCGGGTCGGGGTGGTCAGTGGGGGCGCCCAGATCGCCGCCGGCCGGTCCGCGCTGTCCGGGGCCCATCCGGTGACCGGCGGCCCGCTCGGGGTCGCGCCCATCGCCTGGGCCACCCGGTCGCGCACTCGGCGACGGTGTTCGGCCAGGTCGTCCAGCCGCAACTGGGCCCCGGGATCCGGCGGTTTGCGGGCCGCGCGGTCCGCAGCCGGGTCGTGGTCCAGGTGAATCCGCCGTCGGCAACGGCCCGCCGTCACCGGTCCGAGCCGCAGCGGCGCCGGCCGATCGCCGTCCGCGGGCACGCCCGTCACCGCCGGGGGCACGGCACCCGCGCGGACGTCCGTCACGACCGGGGCCGGACCGGCATGCGTGAGATCACCGCACCAGGGTAGGTCTGTGTCGCACCCGGCTCGGTCACCCGGGCCGCCGTGGCCTCCCCGGCCGATCCCCGTGCGGCTCGGTGAACCGCAGCCGCCGGGACAGCCGTCCGGCTGCTGCGACGGCCTGGTTGCCGATCTAGGCTCCTAGCACGCACCCGAACCGGCCCCGCCGGTCACCAGGAGGGGAAGCAGCGGATGTTCGGCAGGAACCCAGCGGACCGAGCGGCGGCACGGGTCGCCCGGGCCGAGACCAAGGCGGCGGAGCGGGCGGCGAAGGCCGAGGCGAAGGAGCGGAAGAAGGCGGCCAAGAGCCGCAGCAAGGAACGCAAGCGGGCGTCCAAGGCGCGGGTCAAGACGCTACAGGCGGAGACCAAGGCGCACCAGGCCGCGGCCGAGGCGGCGGCGAAGGCCGCCACCGGACCCGCCCGGTTCGTGGACACGGTGACCAATCCCAAGACGGCGAAGCGCGCGCTGGCCACCGTGCGAGTGCTGGCGCCCGCCGCGGCGCCGTTCCTGCTCAAGGCGGCGGTGAGCACCCGCGCGGCGATGGACGCCAGGCGGGCCCGACGGTTGGGCGTCACGGAGGCCGAGGTGGCCGCCTTCCGCGGGCCCACCGGCGGCACCGGGGCCCGGATCAGCGGGCTGTCCCGCTCGATCGACGAACTGGCCGACCGCAAGGGCAACGAGTTGCAGATCAACCGGTTCGCCGAGGTGACGCGGAACCGTCTGCAGGACCTGACGACCGCGGTGCAGGCGTCGGCGTCCATGCCGCCCGCCGGGCGCAAGAAGGTGCTGCGGGCGGTCAACCGGGAACTGGACCAGATCAGCGCCGACCTGATGACCCACCTGGTGGGATCGGCCGTCGCCCTGCCCTGACAGCCACCCGCCGGGTGGTCGCACCGGCGCGCCGCCCGGGCCTACCCCACCGCTCCGCACGCCCTGACCTCGGGTGAGGTGGCCCACACGGCTACCTTCGGAGGCATGTCGAGCCCCTGTCCCGCCGTGTCGCGGGGACTCGGTTCCCGTCCCGTGCCCGCTTCCGCTCGCCATCCGCGGCGGGCCGGGAGCCGGCTGGCGGCACTCGCCCTGGCGGTGGCGCTGCTGCTGGCCGCCGGGGCGGGCGTCGCCTCCGCCCACGTGACGGTCAATCCGAACTCCGTCACCGCCGGTTCCTACGCGAAGCTGACCTTCCGGGTGCCGACCGAATCGGCCACGGCCAGCACGGTGTCGCTGCAGGTCACGCTGCCCGCCGACCATCCGTTCCCCAGCGTGTCGGTGATGCAGCTGCCCGGTTGGACGGCGAAGGTGACCAAGACCGAACTGGACGCGCCGGTGACCGAGGGCGACTTCAAGCTCACCGAGGCGGTCACCTCCATCACCTGGACGGCCGACGACGGGGTGGGCATCAAGCCCGGCCAGTTCATGGAGTTCCCCATCTCGGTGGGGCCGGTCCCGGACGTGCCGAGCATGCAGTTCCCGGCCGCGCAGACCTACAGCGACGGCAGCGTGGTGAAGTGGGATCAGGCGCGCACCGCGGGCGGCCCGGAGCCGGAGCACCCCGCGCCGCTGCTGACGATCGCGCCTTCCGGGTCGGCGGCGTCCTCCGGGGCGGCCGGCCCATCGGTGACGGGTACCGCCGCGGCGCCCCCCGGCTCGGCGGTGACCGGCACCGCCGGGCCCGACGACACCGCCCGCATCCTGGGCGTGGTCGCGCTGGTGTTGGCCGCGCTCGCCCTGCTGGTCGCCGCGGCCGGTGTGCGCCGGAGGGCAGCGCGATGATCCGCTGGGCCGGTCGGCTGCTGGGGGCGTTCGCGGCGCTGCTGCTGGCACTGCTGGTCGCCGTCGCCACCGCCGGCCCGGCGTCCGCGCACAACGTGCTGATCTCCTCCGATCCGGCCGACGGGGCGGTGCTGGACACCGCACCGAGCTCCGTCTCGCTCACCTTCGACCAGCCGGTGCAGAACTTCGATCCGGTGCTGGTGGTGACCGGCCCGAACGGCAACCTGTTCACCGACGGGGCGCCGACGATCTCCGGCAGCGTCATCTCCGCGCCGCTGGGCCCCGCCGGACCGGCCGGCCAGTACCGCATCGCCTACCGGATCGTGTCCGCGGACGGGCATCCGGTGACCGGGCAGGTCAGCTACACACTGTCCGCGAGCGCTGCCGGGACCGCGACGGGCACGCCACCGGCCGGTGGGACCGGGCAGGGATCCGGGGCCGAGGCCGGGTCCGGCACCGCGGGATCGTCCTCGGGTCTGGGACCGTGGCTGTGGATCGGCATCGCGGTGGCCGCCGTCCTGGTGGTGGTCGCGGCCACCCTGGCGCTGCGCCGGCCGCGGGACTCCGGGCCCACCGACGTCACGACGCCGGACGACACCACACACCCGCCGGTGGACTGATCCGACGACCTTCGCGGATTTCGAACCGTGCTGACCCGGACTCGCCCGGCGGGCATGCCTTCGACCCGCGGATATGGCAGGCCCGGTAGTGCAGACCCGGTAGTACGGTTCCGGCCGTGACCGGACCCGACGCCCCGCTGTTCGGCCTGGCCAACGAGCGGCCGGAGATCACCGCTCGCGCCGTCCAACGGATCGCCGCGCAGGCCGCCGACGCCGACCTCGGGGGACCGGTCCCGCCCGCGACCACGCCGCGGTCAGCTGCCCTCCTGCCGCGATCAGCTGCGCTCCTGCCGCGGCAGCACCACCTCGCGGATGATCAGCTGGATGGCGGCGGCCACCGGCACGGCGAGCACCGCCCCGGTGATGCCCAGCAGCGCCGCGCCGATCAGGATCGCCACGATCACCGCGGCGGTGGAGATGTGCACCGTGCGGCGCATCACCCGGGGATACAGCCAGTACGCCTCGAACATGTGCTGGCACAGGTAGAACGCGCCGGCCACGATGCCGATGGTCAACGACTGCGAGAAACCCAGCAGCACCATGCTGACGCCGATGATGATCGGCCCCACCACCGGCACGAAGTCCAGCACCGCGGCCGCCAGCGCGATCGCCCACGGGTACGGCAGCCCGGCGATCCAGGAGAACACCCCGGCCACCAGGCCCGCCTGCAGCGCGATCAGCGTGGCCCCGCCCAGGTAGCCGCCCATCTGCTTGATGATCTTGTCGCCGATGTCGGTGACCCGGGCCCGCTTGGACGCCGGCACCAGCCGGTAGCCGGCGGCCTTGATGCGGGGCAGCCCGGCCAGGAAGTACAGGGTCAGGATCAGCACCACCACCAGGTCGACCGCGATCCCGGCGACGGTGAAGATGCTGCCGGCGGCGCCGGACCCGATGTTCTTGACGAAGTCCGAGCTCTGCAGCGACTTGATGATGCCGAACTTGGCGTCCAGGGACTTGATGGTGGGGTTGTTCTGCAGGTTCTGCAGGGTGTCCGGCAGCGAGCTGATGAACGCGCCGATCTGCGTCACGATAGGCGGGATGATCGCGTAGAACGCGCCGAACAGGAACGCCAGCAGCCCCAGGTACACGATCGCCACCGCGCCGGCCCGCCGGATGCCGCGCCGGATCAGCAGTGCCACCGCGGGGTCCAGCCCGATGGCCAGCAGCGCGGAGATGGCGATCACGATCAGCGTGCCGCGGATGGTGTCCAGCGACAGGTAGATGGCGTAGGCGATCAACAGCCCCAGCCCGCCCAGCAATCCGATGCGGAACGGTGCCAGCAGCGACCGATGGTCCCGGGGACGCTCGTGTTCGAGTCCCTCGACCGCCCGGTCGGCGAGGGTCGGACTCAGCCGCAACTCGGTGGGGCCGGCCCGGCCGGGGGCCATCCACGAGCTGTCCTCCAGGGCGACCCGTTCCGCCCGCAGCCTGGCCAGCACCTCCCGCAGGCCCGCCCGGCGCGGCCCCGCCGCGTCCGCCCCGGACCCCACCGGCGACCCGTCCGGAGCCGCGGCGGACACCGTGGCGCCGTCCCGTGCCGGCGCCGCCGCCTCGTCGGGGGCCGGGACGGCCGCCTCGTCCGGTGTCACGGAGGCATCCGGACCAGCGGCCGTCGTGTCCGAGCCCGGGCCCGTCGTGTCGGACCCCCGGCTCGGCGTGTCGGAGCTCGGGATCGGGGCGTCGGACCCCGGGATGGGCGCGTCGGCGGCGGGGGTGGCCGCGCTCCCCGGGGCGTGCCGCCGCTCCTGCCGGGTCGTGGGGCCGGACGTGGCCTGCTGTGGCATGCGGCCCGCCGTGGGGTGGGCCCCCTCCCGCGGCACCGGGCCCCCGGGCGGGACGATGTCCGGGTCGGGGTCGCGCCGCCCCTGGCTCGCGGCCTCGTCCCGGGCGTCCGTCATCCGCTCGCCTCGGCGTCCGTGCTGCATGCCTCAGGGCATGCCACCGTCTCGGTGCCGACATGCGTCGGACCGACCGGGAACATCGCGGCCGCCATGCAGGACATTATGATCGGGACCGGTCTTGGCGGACGAGCGCGCGCTGCCGCCGGCAGCCTCCGTCCCGGCATTCCCGGGCACGCACCCCGATGCAACGACCGCCCCGGCGGTCGCGCAACGAAGCGGTCACAGCGGACTGTCAATCGTTGTCGATAACGATTTACTTGCTATGATTCCGCGTGTGCAGCCGAGCGCCCGCGTGACCATCCGCGATGTGGCCTCCCAGGCCGGCGTGTCGGTGGCCACGGTCTCCAAGGTGATCAACCACCGGTACGGCGTGGCGGCGGGCACGGTCGAGCGGGTGCAGGCGGTGATCGACCAGCTCGGCTACCAGGCCAGCCTGGTGGCCCAGAGCCTGCGGAACCAGCGGACCAACGTGATCGGCATCCTGGTGGCCGACATCGAGCCGTTCAGCGCGGAGTTGCTCAAGGGCGCAGCCGACGCGATCCGGGGTTCCAGCTTCGAGTTGGTGGTGTATTCCGCCGGCGGCCACGCCAGCGAACAGGTCGGCTGGGAACGGCGCTACCTGTCCCGGCTGTCCGGGACCCTGTTGGACGGCGCGGTGCTGGTGACGCCCACCGTCACGGAGGCCGAGATGCGGCTCGGGGCGCCGATCGTCGCGGTCGACCCGCACACCGGACCCATCGGCCTGCCGTCGGTGATGGCCGACAGCCTGCACGGCGCCCAACTGGTCACGCAGTACCTGCTAGAGCTCGGTCACCAGCGCATCGGCCTGATCACCGGCCGTCCCGACCTGCAGTCGGCCCAGTTGCGCGAGACCGGATTTCGCCGCGCCTTCGGCGAGGCGGGCCTGCAGGTCGATCCCACCCTGGTCGCCCCCGGCGGGTACGACCCGGAGGTGGCGTCCGAGTCCGCCCGCCGGCTGCTCACGACCGGGCAACGGCCCACGGCGATCGTCTGCGCGAACGACATCTCCGCGATCGCCGTCATCGATGCCGCGCGGGAACTGGGACTGTCGGTGCCGGACGACCTGTCGGTGACCGGCTTCGACAACATCCCCGAGTCGGTGCTGTGCTCACCGCCGTTGACCACGGTCGAGCAGCCCATCCGGGAGATGGGTCGGCGCGCGGTGCAGATGCTCATCGCGCTGATCGAGGGCGACGACGTCGAGCCGCGCAACATCACGCTGGCCACTCGCCTGGTAGTGCGGCAGAGCACGCAGGCACGTTGACGTTCGGTACCGGCGGGACAGGAACGGGTGATCGGTGAGCGTGGACAGCAGCGTGGCCGCCACCTGGCTGGACCCGACCGCTCCGGCGGCGGTCCGGGCCGCGGACCTGCTGGCGCGCATGACGCTCCGCGAGAAGGTCTCCCAGCTGTACGGCGTGTGGGTGGGGGCGGACTCGCAGGGCGGTGACGTGGCGCCGCACCAGCACGACCTCGCCCGGCAGCCGCCGGTCTGGGAGGAGGTGATCGCCGACGGACTCGGGCAGTTGACCCGGCCGTTCGGCACTGCGCCGGTGGATCCGGCGACCGGAGCGGCGAGCCTGGCCCGCAGCCAGCGACAGATCATGGCGGCCAACCGGTTCGGCATTCCGGCGCTGGTGCACGAGGAGTGCCTGACCGGGTTGGCGGTGTGGCAGGCCACCATCTTCCCGTCACCGCTGTGCTGGGGCGCGTCCTTCGATCCCGACCTGGTCGAGCGGATGGGGCGCCGGATCGGCACGCAGATGCGGCAACTGGGCGTGCACCAGGGCCTGGCTCCGGTGCTCGACGTGGTCCGCGACCTGCGCTGGGGCCGGGTCGAGGAGACCATCGGCGAGGACCCCCTGCTGGTGGGGCAGATCGGTTCGGCGTACGTGCGGGGCCTGCAGTCGGCGGGCGTGATCGCCACCCTGAAGCACTTCGTCGGCTACTCCGCCTCGGCCGCCGGACGCAACATCGCACCGGTCTCCATCGGCCCGCGCGAGTTCGCCGATGTGCTGCTGCCGCCGTTCGAGATGGGGCTGCGCGCCGGGGCTCGATCGGTGATGAACTCCTACACCTCGCTGGACGGCGTCCCGTCCGCCGGGGATCCGGCGTTGCTGACCGAGCTGCTGCGCGACCGGCTGGGGTTCGACGGCACGGTGGTGGCCGACTACTTCGCGGTGGCGTTCCTGCACGCGCTGCACGGGGTCGCCGAGTCCCCCGCCGACGCGGCCGGGCTGGCGTTGCGGGCCGGCATCGACGTGGAACTGCCCACGGTGGACTGCTTCGGTGAGCCGCTGATCGCCGCCGTGGAGTCCGGCGCGGTGGACGTGGCGTTGATCGACCGAGCGGCGCTGCGGGTGTTGACGCAGAAGTGCGAACTGGGCCTGCTGGACCGTGACTGGGATCCGCTGCCGGACGCCGAGATCGAGCTGGACGATGACGATTCCCGCGCCCTGACCCAGCAACTGGCGGAGCGCTCGATCGTGCTGCTGCACAACCCGGATCGGGCGCTGCCGCTGCCGGCCGGGTGCCGGGTCGCGGTGGTGGGACCGCGGGCCGATACCCCGCAGGCGATGCTGGGCTGCTACTCCTTCCCCATGCACGTGGGTGCCCGGCATCCCGAGGTGCCGCTGGGCGTCCCGATGCGCACGGTGCTGCAGGCGCTGCGCGCCGATCCGGCCCGGTACGACGTGCAGCACGCCCCGGGCGGCGACGTGCTGGACAGCACCGACGAGCAGATCGCCGAGGCGGCCGCCTGCGCCGCAGGCGCCGACGTCTGCGTCGCGGTACTCGGCGATCAGGCCGGGCTGTTCGGCCGGGGCACCTCCGGAGAGGGTTGTGACGCATCGGATCTGCGGTTGCCCGGACGCCAGGAGGACCTGCTGGAGGCACTGATCGCCACCGGCACCCCGGTGGTGCTGGTGCTGCTGGTCGGCCGCCCGTACGAGCTGTCGCGCCAGATCGATCGGCTGGCCGCGGTGCTGTGCGGCTTCTTCCCCGGCCAGCGCGGCGCGGAGGCCCTGGCCGCGGTGCTCTCCGGGCGGGTGAACCCCTCCGGACGGCTGCCGGTGAGCTTCCCGGCGGCCGGATCCAGCCAGCCGTCCACCTATCTGGCGCCGCGGCTCGGCCTGCGCAGCGAGGTCAGCACCGTCGATCCCACCCCGCTGTTCCCGTTCGGCC
>DASSTH010000148.1:0-3436 GCA_035708025.1 Nakamurella sp.
CGTCCGGGCGCACCGGGTAGCGGCAGATCTCGGCACTGGTCGAGTCCGCCAGGTACATCGTGGTGCCGTCAGGGGTGAACGCAGGACCGTTCGGACAGCCCAGTCCATCGAGTAGCCGCGTGACCGAACCGTCAGGGTCCATGCGCCACAGTGCGCCCTGCCCCATCGTCCCCGCCTCGTCCATGCTGCCGAAGTACAGTCGCCCATTGGCGACGGCGCCGTCGTTGATTCGATGACCGAGGGGAGCGGGCTCGCAGAGCATGCGCAGGTCGGTGTGCGGCGACGCCGAAGGTCGCAGCACGGCGACCCCACGCCCGGCCAGTATCAAGAATCCGGTGGTCGTCGGCACCAGGCACCCGACCGGACGGTCCGCCTGTGCGATCACCTGTAAATCCCGCATGCCGGGGTGGGCGCGCCACAGGGTGCCCGCCAGCAGATCGACCTGCCAGAAGGCAGAACCGTCCCACCGACCACCCTCCCCGAGTTCGAAACGGGCCGGGCCGACGGCGAACCATTCCCCGGGGCCGCGCTGTGACGGGCGGGCCTGCCGGCTCACGAACTGGTTCGGTCGGTGATCTCGCGGATCTGCTCGACGGCGGCTTGGCAAAGCAGATCCAGTGCACCCGGCGCAAGTACCGTCTGCCACGCCTGGTATGCGTTGCGCCGATAGGCATCCTGGTCGGGCAGGTACACGAATCCAGGTCCGTTGGCAAGGTTGACCGCGATGACAGACAATTCCGGGAAACGCGCACGTAGGGTGGTCTGGAAGCTGGAGTACGCCTCCCCGGGCTGAGCCACGATGACGGCATCGCCGATCCGGATGGTCCACAGCGGGTGCGCGACGCTGGGTCCGTCGATGTATCCCTCGCGCAGGTTCCGCGCCCGTCGGATTCTCTCGTCGCGGCTGCGGGGATCGATGTCGGCCCACTGCGCTGCCAATTGGTCCAGGGAAGGCAGTGGCCGAAGCGGCATCTCCACCTCGGTGCGGGCAGCCGCCAGATTCTCCGGAAGGAGCGCTGGAACAGGGCTCCAGTCACCCAGCGGTGCGCCGGATTCGATCACCTCTTCCAACCGCAGTGCCGTGCCGGGCAGCGGCATGGTGGCCAGCGCGGACAGCACGGCGTGGCCCAACGCGGTGCCGTGCCGGTCAGCGATGGCCGGGTCGCCAACATATTGCTCGCGCGGCGCGAGATCGCCGGACGCGCCTTGCAGGAACAGGCAGGGTGCGCCGGTGGTGGTTTCCACGCACTCCCGCATGGCACCGACGTAGTCCGGCGACAGCAACTGGTTCTGCCAGGCCAGGGTGGTGGGATGGCAGGCGTAGTTGACCACGGTTCCGAGTAGTCGGCCGTCCTGCGCCGATATCCTGCCGACCGTTACGGTGTCGTCGGCAGGTTGGGTGGGGTTGAAAGCGACCAGGGCTCGTCCCGCCACCTGGGCCTCGCGGTTGGCCGCCAGGTCGCACCGGCCGGTGGTCCATTCGATGATGGCCGGTCGCAGGCCCGCGATCGCCTCCTGTCCCGCGGAAACGGCGGCCTCGCGCAGTGTTTGAAGATAGCCGGGTATCAACTGCCCGCCGGGAAGATCCGCTTCGCCGCCGCCCAGCGCCGCGCCGGCATGGGTGTGGGACAGGCAGAACAGCACCCGAGAGTCATCGAGCCCGAGCCCTTCGTGCAACGCGTCGCGCATTTGCAGGTAGTCCGACACCGCGCGCCACCAAGTGGCGTCCACACCGATCACCACTACCGGATCGCCGCCGCCGGCGGCCCGCACCGCCAGTGCGGTGAGCGCGAACGGCCTGTGCACGCCAGCGGCAACATCAACGGTCGCCGGCCCCCAGTTGCGATTGCGGATCCCCACCGGAGGCGTGACGTCCCGGGTGGCGACGGCGGCGAGGCCGCGGAATCCGCGTGGGCCTGCGGTGTCTCCCATCGTGGAGGTGTCCGCATGGCCCTGGATTCCTGGTACATCGGTGGACGTCATGCCGGCAGTTCCTCTCGCTCGGAGCGCCGCGCGCGTTCGACGGCCGGGTTGGCGGTCGGGACGGCGGCGAGCAGTGCACGGGTGTAGGCCTCGCGCGGCTCGGCGAACAGCCGCTCCCGGGATGCCTGCTCGACGATCCTGCCGCGTTGCATGACGGCGATCTCCGAGCACATGTAGCGCACCACGCCCAGGTCGTGGCTGACGAACAGGTAGGTCAGGTCGAACTGCTCCTGTAGGTCGCGCAGCAGGTTGAGCACCTGGGCCTGCAGTGAGACGTCCAGCGCAGACACCGCTTCGTCCAGGATCAGGAACTCCGGACGCAGCACCACCGCGCGTGCGATCGCGACCCGCTGGCACTGGCCCCCGGACAGTTCTCGAGGCAGCCGGTCGTGGAGCTCCGGACCCAGACCGACCAGCGAGAGCACCTCCGTGGCACGCTCGCGCCGCTCCCGGGGCGTCCCCACATGATGTGCATCCAGCGGGGCGGTGACCAGTTGGCGGACGGTGTGCCGGCGGTTGAGAGCGGCGAACGGATCCTGGAACACCATCTGCATGCGTCGCCTGATGGGCCTCAGTTCCGACCTGCTCATGCCGGCGACATCCACTGAATCGAACCGGATTGCGCCGGAGTCGGCCGGAGTCAATCCCAGCAGGCAGCGGGACACGGTCGACTTGCCGGACCCCGATTCGCCCACCAGGCCAAAGGTCTGGCCCCGTCGGATGGTGAAGGAGACACCGTCGACGGCTCGCAGGGTGTCCCGACCCAACGGAAAGGACTTCACCAGGGATTCCACCGTGATCAGCGCCGGGGCGTCGGGCGCCGGTTCGCGCGGTACGGCGGCTGGACGCGGGCCGGTGGTGATCGGGGCCTGGGGCCCCGAGCCGTTTTCGGCGTCGAAGGTCGGGATCGGCTTGGTCACGTCGGTGTTCAGATCGACCACCGAGCCCAGCAGGCCCTTGGTGTATGGGTGCCGCGGCTCGGCGTACAGCGAGTCGGTGGACCCACTCTCCACGATCAATCCGTTTTGCATGACATGGATCTCGTCACAGAAGCCGGCCGCCACGCCGAGGTCGTGGGTGATCAGCAGGACGGCGGTGTTGTGCTCGGCGACGATGCGGTCCAAGAGGTCGATGATCCGCGCCTGGATCGTGACGTCGAGGGCCGTGGTCGGTTCGTCCGCCACCAGGACGGCGGGATTGCCGGCCAGGGCCATGGCAATCACCACCCGTTGCCGCATGCCGCCGGAGAACTGGTGCGGATATGCCTCGAGTCGCTCCACCGGGCGGTCCACACCCACCTCGGTCAGCAGCCCGATCGCCCGGTCCCGCGCTTCCCGCCGGTTCACCTTGCGGTGGATCGTAATGGCCTCGATGATCTGGCGGCCTATGGTGTGAACCGGGTTCAGCGAGGACATCGGGTCCTGGTAGACCATGGCGATCCGGGATCCGCGGA
>DASSTH010000149.1:0-3816 GCA_035708025.1 Nakamurella sp.
AGGATCTTGTACGGGTCGAAGTCACTGATGTCGCCGACAGCCCCCACGGTGATCTCGCCGCCACCGCCGCCCGCACCGCCGCCGGACGTCTGGCCGGCGGGCTGGGAGGCCGACGTGGAGCCGCCGGCGGTGCTGGTGCCACCGGCCGGTGTGCCCGATCCCCCGGCGCCGCCGCCGTTCTCGGTGCCGCCCGCACCGCACGCCGCGAGCAGTCCGGGCCCGACGATCAGGGCGCCACCGGCCAGCGACAGCTTGAACAGTCCCCGCCTGGACAGCAGGGGGTGGCCGGCCGGGACCTGGTCGCCAGCCACCGGTTCGGGTTGTCGGTCGTAGTGCACGGCGGTTCCTCCTTGGTGTCGCACGAGGCGCGGCGGGACTAGCGCAGCCGGACCCGGGGATCGAGATAGGCGTACAGCACGTCGACGATCAGGTTGATGAGCAGGAAGGCCACCACGATGAACAGCACGGCGGCCTGGATGATCGGATAGTCGCGCCCGGTCACCGCGGTGTAGATCAGCCGGCCCAGGCCGGGATAGGAGAAGACCACCTCGGTCACCACGGTGCCGCCGAGGAACTCGCCGATCTGCAGGCCCACCACGGTCACGGTCGGCAGCAGGGCGTTGCGCAGCGCGTGCCGGGACACGACCGCGTGCTCCGGAACCCCCTTGGCCCGCGCAGTGCGGATGAAGTCCTGGCTCAACGAATCCCGCAGCGAGGCGGCGACGAACCGCGCGATGATGCCGGAGATGTAGATGCCCAGGCAGAGGGCGGGCAGGAAGGTGTTCTTGAACGCCCCGAGCGGATCGCTCCAGATGGATGCGTAATTCGACACCGACGGGAATACGTGCTTCTTCACCGCCAGGCCGATGATCAGCAGGATGCCCACCCAGAAGGTCGGGATGGCCAGGGCGGCCGCCTGGTAGAAGTTGATCACCTTGGTGACCACCGAGCGCGGCTTGAGCGCCGCGACGATCCCCAGCGGCAGCGCCAGCAACAGCCCGATCACCATCGAGAACAGCGTCAATTGCAGGGACGCCGGGATCCGGCCGGCCAGCTGGCCGAGCACCGAGTCGCCGTTGATCGCGGAGGTACCGAAGTCCAGCCGCAGCGCGTTGCCGATCCACAGGAAGTACTGGGTGATCACCGGCTTGTCCAGGCCGAGCCGGTGTTCCGCGGCGGCCACCGTCTGCGGGGTGGCATCCGGGCCGACCAGTGCGAGCGCCGGGTTGCCCGGGACCGCATAGATGATGCCCCACACCGCGATCGATGCCAGGATCAGCACGGGAATGAACTGCAGCAGCCGCCGCACGACGTAGCTGCCCATCAGCCCATCCCCCCGACCTTCGCCCGTCCCGGGCCGCGGGTGCCCAGGGCGGTCTGCATGCCGCGGCCGACGCCGTCCAGCGCGGCGATGGTGATCGCCAGCGCGACGCCGGGCAGTACCGCGTACCAGATCTGCTGGTACAGATAGGAGCGGGAGGTCTGCAGCATGCCGCCCCAACTGGGGGCCGGCGGCGGGGTGCCGAGCCCGATGAAGCTCAGCGCAGCGGCCACCAGGATGGCGACCGATGCCGTGACGATGATCTGCACGATGATCGGGCCCATGATGTTGGGCGTCACGGTGCGGAACATGACATCGGAGCGGGAGGCGCCCATACTTCGGGCGGCCAGCACGTACTCCCGCTCCCGCAGGCTCAGCGTGGACGCCCTGGCCAGCCGGATGAACGCCGGGATGGCGCCGATGCCGATGGCCAGCGTCAGGTTGAGCACACCGGAGCCCAGGATCGCCACCACGACCAGGGCGAACAGGATGCCCGGCACGGCCAGCACGAAGTCGGTGATGCGCATGACGATGGCGTCCACCACGCCGCCCAGGTAGCCGGAGATCACCCCCAGCGGAAGCCCCACGATGCAGGCGAAGGCGGCTGCGCCGGCAGCGGTCTCCAAGGACAGCCGGGCGCCGTACACCACCCGCGAGAACAGGTCGCGACCGAGTTCGTCGGTGCCGAACCAATGTTGCCCGTTGGGGCCCTGCAGCGCGGACCCGGCACGGGTCAGCGGATCGAACGGGGCGATCAGCGGCGCGGCGATGGCCACCACCGCCATCAGCAGCAGCACGACGGCCCCGATGACGCCGGGGGTGGAGTGCAGGAACTTGCGCCACACCGTGGAACGCCGCCGCGCCGGCGCCGGTGTGGGAGCGGCGGTGGCCGCGGTCGCCGTAGCGGTCATGGCCTTCCCCCGATCGGGCCGGCCGTGGTGGTGGGCGCGGCGCCGGCCAGTCCGTCACCGGCGACGTCCTCGGCGAAGTGGCACGCGACCGGCTGCCCGCCGTCCGTGCGCGGCTTCAGCTCCGGCTCCTGCTCGGCGCAGATGGCCTGCGCCTTGGGGCACCTGGTGCGGAACCGGCACCCGGACGGTGGGTTGACCGGGCTCGGCAGGTCGCCGGCCAGCACGATGCGGTCGCGCCGCAGGTCCGGATCCGGGATCGGCACCGCCGAGAGCAGCGCCTGGGTGTACGGATGCAGCGGGTGGTCGTAGACCTGGTCCCGCTCGCCGATCTCCACGATCTTGCCCAGGTACATCACCGCGACCCGCTCGCACAGGTGGCGCACCACCGACAGGTCGTGGCTGATGAACAGGAAGGCCACCCCGAGGTCGTCCTGCAATCGCCGCAACAGGTTCAGCACCTGCGCCTGAACGGAGACGTCCAGCGCCGAGGCCGGCTCGTCGAGGATCATCACCTTCGGCTCCAGGGCCAGCGCCCGGGCGATGCCGATGCGCTGCCGCTGGCCGCCGGAGAACTCCGCGGGCACCCGCTCCACCTGGTCGGCGCGCAGCCCCACCTGGCCCAGCAACTCGGTCGCCCTGGCGCGCCGCTCACTCGCGTTGCCGATGCCCTGTACCCGCAGCGGTTCGGCGACGTTGGCCACCGCCGACAGCCGGGGGTTGAGGGAACCGAGCGGGTCCTGGAAGACCATGGACATGTCGCGGGCAAGCCGGCGCCGGTCGGTGTGCCGGTCGACCGTCAGGTCGCCCAGCTGCACCGTGCCGGAGGACGGTTCGATCAGCCGCATGATCGCCCGGCCGGTGGTGGTCTTGCCGCTGCCGGACTCCCCCACCAGGCCGAGCGAGCGGCCGGGGTACAGATCGAAGGTGACGTCGTCCACGGCGTGCACGGCACCCACCTGCTTGCCGAACACCCCACGCCGGACCGGGAAGTGCTTGACCAGGTGCTGCACCTGCAGCACCGGCTGCGTGCGATCGCCCGTCATACCGGCTCCACCACCGTCCCCCTGGTGCGGGCCCAGCCCGGCACCTCGTCGGCGAAGTGGCACGCACTGGCCGCCCCGTCACCGGTGGGCACCAGCGGCGGCCGGGTGGTGCGGCAGATGTCCCTCCCGCCGGACAGCTCGCAGCGGGGCTGGAACGGGCAGCCGGCGATCTTCTCGCGCAGGTCGGGGGGCGATCCCGGGATGGGGGCGAGTTCCTCGACGGTGCGGTCCAGCCGGGGCAGGCAGGACAGCAGGCCGACGGTGTACGGGTGGCGCGGCGCATGGAAGATCTGCCGCACCGGCGCGGTCTCCACCACCCGCCCGGCGTACATCACCGCCACCCGCTCGGCCACCTCGGCGACCACCCCCAGATCGTGGGTGATCAGCACCACGGCCGCGCCGGTCTCGTGCCTGGCCACCCGGAGCAACTCCAGCAACTGCGCCTGCACCGTCACGTCCACCGCCGTGGTGGGCTCGTCCGCGATGATCACCTTCGGGTTGTTCGCGATCGCCATGGCGATCACCACCCGCTGGCACATGC
>DASSTH010000150.1:0-3761 GCA_035708025.1 Nakamurella sp.
TCGGAACAGCCACTCGGCGGCAGCCGGGGTGAGCCGCTTCGGCCCCACACCCGGGCGCGGAATCGGCTGCGGCGGCGTCAACGACGACTTCGAGTGCGCCGACGCGTACATCCACGCCAGCCGGTTCAACCCGTCCACCGCAGCGGCCAGCAGCATCTCCGTGCGTGACCACGGCGCCTGCGCAGGATCGGCCCCGGACGTCGCATCCGGATTCGCGTTCCGCACCGCCGTGAACGTCGCCGACTCCGGCGGCAGCTGGTCGATCAGCACCCGCAGCCGACGCCACGACAGCCGTCCGCAGGCCAGCCCGCGCAGATCCGTCTGGTAGTAGCGGGCCAGGTCTGCCTCGACGGCCCTCCCGTAGCGGGTCAGGAAGTCGGCGAGGCTGGTAATTCCCCCCGGCTCACACCGGAGGCCTTCAGGTGCGCCTCCACCAGCTTCTCGAGCTTCCACGCGGGCAGCGAATGCGCGGAGAACGCGTCGTACTGCTCACCAAGGGCGGCCCGCAGGTAGGCGTCGACGTCCCGGTTGCGGGCCATCGCCATCTGGTCGCGGTAGTCCAGGTCGGCGAACGCGGTGAAAGCGAACGTCTCGCCGCCGAGCCGCACCGAGAACGGCTCCGGAGCGGCGTCGGCGGCGAGCGCGTCCAGGTCCAGGCTGACCTCGGTCATGAGGCCGCGGCCTGGCCGGTGTAGAGCCGGTAGGCGACGTTGCCGTCAGCGTCCGGATACGCCGTCACGGTGACCTCGTAGCCGTCCACGTCGTTGTTGTGATGCTGCACGTCCGCCCGGTTCGTCACCTCACCGGACGGCACGTAGATCCGCTCCACGTCCGCACCGTCGATCACGTCGAACAGCCACGCCCGCAGGTCCCGCGCCGGCGTCCCCGACTCGCTGATCGAGGAGTTTCCCGACGCATCCGGGGTCAACGTCGAGGCGGCCACCCCGAAGAACACCGACCGGACGGCGTCCCGCGACGTCTCGATCATCTTCACCTTGAAGGTGCGGGCCTTCTTCGTCGCCAGCACCCGGATCGGGGTCAGCTGGCCCCAGGCCAGCACCTCCGTCTGGTCCTGGCTGAAGCCCTCGGTGAGCCCGTCGGTGGAGATCGCGCCGAGCGGTGACCACGGCGAGGCGGGCTGCGAGAAGTCCGGCGTGGCCGGCTGCGCGGTGTTCTCCGGGGCGACCCAGCCGCCGCCGTTGACACCGGCCCGGATCAGGTCGGCTGAACGGTCGATCGTGGCAACCATGGTGGTGATCTCCTAACGGGGAGGTTGGGCAGGCGGAAGCGCAGGACCCGTCATGCGGCGACGGGCTCCGGAAGCGGTGCGGGGAAACTCAGGTGTGCGCGAACAGCCGGTAGGAGGCCTGGTAGCGGCGCACCGACGTGTCGTCGTAAGGCAGCCAGCGCGGCCCGACAACGGTGTAAACGCCGGTCACAGTCCCGCCGACCGGCATCGCGTACGGCAGCGTGTAGAGCAGCGCGTCACGGATCTGCGCGGACAGCGCCGACGCCGCCTGCGCGTCCGTGTCGAACACGTCCAGGTCGACCACCGGCCGGTCCAGGCGCACGTTGTCGTCGTCACCGGAGGTGCGCCGCACCTTGACCAGCGGCAGATTGCCGGTCAGGTCAGCGGGTGTCTCGGTGACCACCCGGGCCGCCGGGAACTGGCCCTGCAGCCAGCCGACCAGCAGCGCCTCGATGTCCGGGAAGCTCACAGCCCACCGGAACCCTCGGCGGCGATCCGGATGATGTGCCGGCCTTCCTGCTGCGAGGTGCCGTACTCGACGTAGAACGACTCCTCGGAGGTGTTCTCGAGCCGGCCGAACGCACGGTCCTTGTGCACCCCGCCGTGGGACCCGGAGGACACCTCGAAGGAGGCCTTGTACCGGCCTCGGTGCGGATCGTCAGCCGGGCCGACCGGGGCGGCGGCCACGGCAGCGGCTTCGGCCCTTTCGGCCATCTCGCGTAGCGCCGCCTCCACGCCGGGCATCCGGAGCATCTCGCCGATGCCGGCGTAGTTCTTCTTGAACGCGCTCACACGGCACCTCCGACGGTTGCCTCGACGGCTTCGACGAATGCGGCCAGGTCCCCGGCCGGGTCGAGCTCAGCCACCCGCTTGCACGCAAGCTCGGAGCGGTGCGCCCAGTGCGGCTCGTCGACCAGCAGTCGCCGGATCGCAGCTTCCCAGCCGTCCAGGTCGTCCCGATGCACGAACGTGCCGGCGGCGCCAAGCGACTCGACCAGTCCCGGCGTCGGATGTGCGATCACCGGGATGCCGGAGCACATCGCCTCGACGCCGACCCGGCCCCACGACTCGTAGTCCGACGGCATCAGCAGCACCCGCGTGCGGGCGTACACCTGTCCGGCCATTTCGTGCCCGGGGACGTGGGCGATCACCTCGACGTTCGGGCTCTTCGAGGTCACCTGCTCGCCGTAGGCGCCGCGAACGGCCAGGAACGCCACGTCCGGCATCCGGTTGGCGAGCGCGGCCAGCACCAGGCCGCCCTTCGACTCGTTCAGGTTCACCAGCGTCACCCGGTCACCCGGGTCGGTGCGGTACTCATCGGCCAGCACCGGCGGACGGACCACCAGGCCACGCGGACGCAACCCGCAGTCCCGGGCCATCCACTCGGAGTTGAGCACCACCAGCGCGGCGTCGCTCACCAGCCACGCCTTCGTGTGCGGCCGGTCGTTGTGACAGACGATCCCGAACGGCACACCGGCCACCCGAGCCGCAACCACCGTCCTCGGCGTGTTCTCCAAATGCGTCAACACCAGGTCGGCCCCGCGCAGATGCCGCCACAGATCATCGGCGCCCCGGTGCGCCAGCACCTGCACCCCGTCCAACAGGTAGTCGCCGTCCGGCGTCGGCCGGGACAGCAGCACCGTCACGCGATGCCCCCGGTCGACCAACGACCGGAGCATGGTATGGACCATCCACTCCGCACCCGCGTTGTGCCGCGGCGGATACAAGTGCGCGGTGAACAGAACCCGCATCAGCCGGTGACCGCCAGCAGCTGAACCACCACACCGGCGTCCCAGCCGGTCAGCGGCGACACCCACACTGACGGCGTGCCGTCCACGTCGTAACGCACCCCGGCCACCTCGATGGCATCCACCGATGTCACCACCGTCCCCGGCGGCAAATACACCCGCGGCTGCGTGATCACAATGTCCTGGCCCTGCACCAGCTCTGAGGAGCCGCCCGGCGCGAACCCCCCGGTGACCGTCGTGCGCGTCTCCGAGTAGACGTCGTTGCCGTAGGCGTCGCGGCCGGTCACGGTGCGGGAGATCAGAGTGATCTCCTGACCGGTGCCGAAGTTCACGACACTCCGTAGCCGGACCAGCCGGGACCGTCGTCGAGCACGTCGTACTGCCCGACGTCCCACGGCGACAGGTTCTGCCCGGCACCGGCCGGCGTCGTGTCGATCGTGAACGCGCCGCCACCACCGGCCAGCCGGCGCAGCGTCGCCTTGTTCTGCCGGGTCAGCCACAGGCCGCCGATGCTGCCCGCATACGACGCCGAGAACGGGCCTGCCGTCTGCTGCGACGCGTTCGACGGGTTCACGTACGCCCGTGCCGCCACATCCAGCACCACCGGCTCCGCACCGGCCGGCAGCGGCGACACCACCGACTCGCACAACGCCTGCGCCCAGCCGATCAGCTGTGTCGCCCGGGCCGAGTCGACCGTGGCGCCCAGGTAGGTGCCGAGATCATCCGCAGTCACGATGGGAGTGGACAATCCCGACACCTACCTT
>DASSTH010000151.1:0-4668 GCA_035708025.1 Nakamurella sp.
ACCCCCTGCTGAGCGGCCTGATCGACCTCCTCAGTGACACCCTGAGCGGCGTCGTCAGCCTGACTTCGAACTACCAGACCACCACCCCGGACGGGGCATTCATGGTCAGCGCGCTGCACGTCTCGCTGCTCAACAACGCCGCGGCGCACGCCGACCTCGCCTCGGTGACGGTGGGTCCGAATGTTCCCCTGTCCGTGCCAGGTGCTCCGATCGACCTGACGGCGACCGCGGGTGACGCCCAGGTGGATTTGTCGTGGACGGCGCCGACAGATGATGGCGGCTCGCCGATTCTGGGTTACAACGTGTTCGTGGGGACCGAGCCGGGTGGCGAGTCGGCCACGCCGGTCAACGGCGGCACGTTGGTGCCGGGCACGACGTACACCGTCACCGGTTTGACCAATGGGACGACGTACTACTTCGTCGTGGAGGCGGTCAACGACGTGGGTTCGTCGGATCCGTCGAACGAGGCGTCGGCCACCCCGGAGGCGGAAGAGACGGTTCCGGGTGCGCCGATCAACCTCACCGCCGCGGCGGGCGACGGATACGTAAACCTGTCGTGGACCGCGCCGGATGACGGTGGGTCGCCGATCCTGGGCTACGACGTGTACCTGGGCACCGAGTCTGGCGGTGAAGCGGCCACCCCGGTCAACGGCGACACCCTGGTACCGGGCCTGGGCTACCAGGTGACCGGCCTGACGAACGGCACCACGTACTACTTCATCGTCAAGGCCGTCAACGCACTCGGCTCCTCCGACCCGTCGAACGAGGCGTCCGCCACCCCGTCCGGAGCGGAATGCCCGGCGCCCTTCCTGGACGTGCCGTCGACGAACCCGTTCTGCGCGGACATCACGTGGATGAAGGACAACGGGATCACCAACGGGTACCCGGATGGCACCTACCGGCCGGTGGCACCGACCACCAGGGGGATGATGGCGGGGTTCGTGTACCGGCAGCTCAATCCCGGGGGGCCGGCACCGGCCTGCACCAGCAAGCCGTACCCGGACACTGCCACCGACAACCCGTTCTGCGGAGCCATCACCTGGCTGAAGGAGCACGGGATCATTCAGGGGTACGACGACGGCACCTTCCGCCCCGACGCGCCGATCTCCCGGCAGGCGATCGCGGCCTACATGTTCCGGATGAACAACCAGGGCCAGCCCGACCCGTCGTGCACCACCGCGCCGTTCGCTGACGTGCCGATCACGAACCCGTTCTGCGGCGACATCGAGTGGATGAAGGACACCGGGGTCTCCTACGGAGGGACCGGTGGCAACTACTTCCCGTTGGCACAGACCACCCGGCAGGCGATGGCTGGCCTGATCCACCGCATGGTGTCGGTGCTGTAGGCGGTCCTCGCGGTACGGCAGCGTGCCGTGCCGGCCAGTGGCACGACGACCCGGTCCCGTCTGACACCGATCTCCACGGGCGTCAGGCGGGACCGAGGCGTCTGGTCCCCGGGCGCCTGTTGCACGATCACTCAGGTCTGAATTCGCCGGCAGGAGGGGTCGTGATGCAGCAGGAACTGGTTCACCTGCGGGCGGGCGGGGTTAGCGTGGTGCTGCAGGCGGCGCCGGGTGGTCCGCTGCCTGCGGTGCTGCACTGGGGTGCCGACCTGGGTGACCTGACGGACGCGGATCTCGTTGCGCTCGCAGCGGCCGGGGCCCCGCTACCGCACAACACCGGACCGGACGTCGCCCGCCGGGTGAGCGTGCTGCCGCTGGAGTCGGATGGCTGGCTGGGACGACCCGGACTGACCGGCAGCCGCTCCGGGCGAGGGTTCTCCCCGGAATTCACCGTCACCGCCGTCCGGCGGCTGTCCGATACCGGTGACGATGCCTCCGGCTTAAACGTTCCCGCGGGAACGCCCGCCGGTGCCGAGGAGTCCGTGAGCCTCGACGTTCCCGCGGGAACGCCCGTCGGTGCCGACGACCCCGCGGCCCAGCCCCTGGACGGGGACATCGCCGACGCCGTGCGGGTGCTCGCCGCGGACACCGTCACCGGTCTGCGGCTTCGGCTGGACATCGAGCTTGCCGCCTCCGGACTCCTCCGGCTGCGCGCCGCCGTCACCAACACGCACCCGGACGGGCCGTACCAACTGCAGGACCTGCACCTGGCGCTGCCGGTGCCGGCCCGGGCCGTTGAACTGCTGGATCTGACCGGCCGGCACGCCCGCGAGCGGGTCCCGCAGCGGCATCCGTTCGTCGCCGGGGTGCACGCGCGGGAGAGCCGGCAGGGTCGCCCCGGGCTGGACGGTCCGCTCATCCTGGCCGCGGGGGTGCCCGGGTTCGGGTTCGAGCGCGGCGATGTCTGGGCCGTGCACCTGGGGTGGTCGGGCAACCAGACGCTGTCCGCCGAGGCCATGCAGTCCGGCGACCGGCTGCTGGCCGGTGGCGAGCTGCTGCTGCCCGGTGAACTGGATCTGGGACCGGGGGAGACGTACCGAACGCCGTGGCTGTACGCCAGTGTCGGTGACGGGCTGAATGCCATGGCGGGCCGGTTCCACCAGTTCCTGCGCAGCCGGCCTCAGCACCCGGCGAGCCCGCGGAAGGTGGTGCTCAACACCTGGGAGGCGGTGACCTTCGACCAGCGGCTGGACCGGCTGACGGCGCTGGCGCGGGCCGCCGCCCGGGTCGGGGTGGAACGGTTCGTGCTGGACGACGGCTGGTTCCGCGGCCGCCGCGACGACCGGGCCGGGCTCGGGGACTGGCAGGTGGACCCGGACGTCTGGCCGGACGGGTTGCACCCGCTGATCGACGTGGTGCACGGGCTCGGCATGGACTTCGGGCTCTGGGTGGAGCCGGAGATGATCAACCTGGACTCCGATCTGGCGCGGGCGCACCCGGAGTGGGTCTTCCAGGCCGAGTCTGGCCCCGGCTGGACCTCCCGTCACCAACACGTACTGGACCTGGGCAACCCGGACGCCTACCGGCACATTTCCGGCTGCCTGCACGCTCTGCTGGAGGAGTATCCGATCGCCTACCTCAAGTGGGATCACAACCGGCCGGTCGCCCACGCGGGCCGGTATCCGGGTCGGGAGCCGGGCGTGCACCGGCACACCCGGGCGGTGTACCGGCTGATGGACGAGCTGCGGGCGGCGCACCCGGGGCTGGAGATCGAGTCCTGCTCCTCCGGCGGCGGCCGGGTCGACCTGGGCGTCCTGGGGCACACCGACCGGGTCTGGACCAGCGACTGCATCGACGCCCTGGACCGGCAGCAGATCCAGCGCTACACCCAGCTGGTGGTGCCGCCGGAGCTGATGGGCGCGCACGTCAGCGGGCCGGTACCGCACAGCACGGGTCGGCGGCTGGAGCTGTCGCTGCGTGGGCTGACCGCGCTCTGGGGGCACTTCGGCATCGAGTGGGACCTGGCTGCGGCGGAACCGAGTGAGCTGCAGGCGCTGGCGGTCTGGGTCGCCCGGTATCGCGAACTGCGCCCCTTGTTGCACACCGGGACCGTGGTGGTGGCCGACCATCCGGATCCGGCGGTGTGGGTGCACGGTGTGGTGGCCCCCGATCGGTCCCGGGCGCTCTACGGTGTGGTGGCCGTCGACCGGTCGGTGACGTGGCCGCCGGGGCCCGCCCGGCTGCCGGGGCTGGCGCCCGACCGGCGGTACCGGGTGGTGCTGCTGGACCCCGACGGACCGGACCCTTTCCGCGGCAAGGGGCCAGACTGGTGCCGCACCGGGGTGACCCTGTCCGGGCGGGTGCTGGCCGAGGCCGGTGTGCAGCTGCCCCCGCTGGCCGTGGGCACCGGCTGCCTGATCGAGCTCGGCCCGGCCTGACCCCGTTTCCGCGAGGATCAACTTCCGCCGGCGCGGATCAACTTCACGCCGAAACCGGCGAATCGGGCGGGCAGCCGGGATGTTGATCCTCGCGGTCCCGAACCGACCGCGCGGCCCTCGACGTCGCGACGATCTGGCGGGCGCAAGATCCGGCCGGCGTGCGACGGGCGCTAGATCCGACCTGCGGCGCGGAGTCGTTGCACCGCCAGGTCGTGCGGCACGGCGAACCGCCGGTGCCCGTCGATCCCCACGGTGTCGGTCGCCGTGAAGAGGGAGTTGAGCAGCGCCTCTTCGACCGACTCGACAGTGGCGCGGAACAGCACGTCGAGCCACCCCTCTGCGACCGGCACCGTTCCGGGCTCGGCACAGGAGAACGCGATGGCGTAATCGCCACTGCCGCCGGCGAACTCGGACCCGACCCGGGCCATGGCGAACACCGCGCGGCGGGCCATCCGGCCGAGCTGCCGGGCGTCCACCGCCGCGTCGGTCGCGACCACGATCATGCAGGAGTTCCCCGGCGGTTCGTCCTGCGGGGGCGCGCCCAGACCGCCGTCACCGCCGGCCAGCAGCTCCTCCGCCGGCAGAGGCACCCCCAGCACCTGCAGGGTGCCGGAGAAGTTTGCCTGCACCAAGGCACCCACGGTCGCCGTGCCGTCGCCCAGGGCCACCACCCGGGACGCCGTGCCGATCCCGGCCTTGTAGCCCAGCGCCGACGTGCCGGTGCCCGCCCCGACGCACCCCTCGTCCACCCGACCGGAGGTCGCCCCCGCCAGCGCGTCCAGCACGTGCTGCTCGGTGATCGGCCGGGCGCGGATGTCCGAGAGATACCCGTCGTTGGTCTCGCCGACCAGCGGATTGAGCGTGCGAACGCGCTCGTACCCGGGCCG
>DASSTH010000152.1:0-2592 GCA_035708025.1 Nakamurella sp.
CTGCGGTCGCGGAGTTCGAACTTCGCGCCGCGGCGACGATCGTCACCTCCGGCGGGATCGGCGCCAACCACGAGCTGGTCCGGCAGAACTGGCCGGCCGGCTACGGCAACCCGCCGGAGCGGATGCTGTCCGGGGTGCCCGACTCCACCGATGGCCTGATGCTGGGCGTGACCCAGCGGGCCGGCGGCCGGCTGATCAACCCGGACCGGATGTGGCACTACCCGGAAGGCGTGATCAACCACTCCCCGGTGTGGAGCCGGCACGGGATCCGCGTGCTGTCCGGGCCGACCCCGCTGTGGCTGGATGCCCGGGGCCATCGGCTGCCCAGCCCGCTGTTCCCCGGGTTCGACGCCCTGGGCACGTTGCGGCACATCACCGGCACCGGCTACCCGCACTCCTGGCTGGTACTGAACCGGCGAACCATCGGCCCGGAGTTCGCGCTGTCCGGATCCGAGCAGAATCCGGACCTGACCGGCCGGTCGGTGACGGAGTTGGCGCGCAGCCGGGCGGGCAAGGGACCGACCCCGGCGGTGCAGGCCTTCCTGGATCGCGGCGAGGACTTCCTCACCGCCCCGACTGTGGCCGAACTGGTCGGCAAGATGAACGAGTTGGTCGGCGCGGATCTGGTGGACGCCGACGAGGTACAGCGCACCATCGTGCTGCGGGACGGCCAGGTACGCACCGGCCTGGGCAAGGACCCGCAGGTCACCGCCATCGCCGCGGCGCGTCACTACATCGGCGACCGCACCATGCGCACCGTCGCCCCGCACGAGTTCCTGGACCCGGCGGCGGGGCCGCTGATCGCCGTCCGGCTGCACATCCTGACTCGCAAGACTCTCGGCGGGCTGGAGACCGACCTGTCGTCCCGGGTCCTGGCGTCCGGGGGCTCACCGGTGCCGGGGCTCTACGCGGCCGGCGAGGTGGCCGGCTTCGGGGGTGGCGGCATGCACGGCTACCGCGCGCTGGAGGGCACGTTCCTGGGCGGTTGCCTGTTCTCCGGCCGCACCGCAGGGCGGGCCGCGGCGCGCGACGTCGCCTGATCCGCAACGGGTTCGGGCGGATTCTGACGCCGACGTCCCGTCGACAGGCGCATCGCCACCGGGTGGTTCACGGGCGTCGGGCCGATCACCGTCACCGGATCGTCACATCACAATCCGGTCTCGACGGGACTCAAACGGCCGCCATGGGGATCTGTACCTATGAGGCCCTTCGCGGCGCCGGGATTAATCCGGCGTCCGGAGGGGAAGGTACGTGAGGACTCAATCAGCGACGGCACGGCATCGGAGAACAACACATGGCGCGTCAGTCGGGGACCGGACACAGCGTGGTCGATCTGTACGACGAGGCGTCACTGCTTCCGTCGACCCAACCCCCGTTCAACGGCATCCGGCTACCCGACGGGCGGGCGCTGGCCTGGGCCGAGTACGGCAGCCCGCGCAGCGTGCCGTGCATCCTGCTACCGGACACCGGCTCCTCCCGGCTGGCCCCTCGTTGGCTGTTGCACGACACCGCGCTTCCGGCCCCGGTCCGGCTGCTGGCTGTGGACCGCCCCGGCGTCGGCGCCTCCGACCCGGTCGGATTCGGCGGCCAGGAGGACCCGGCGGAGGACTTGCGTCATTTGGTGGAAACCCTTGCGGTGGGCCGGATTGCCGTGCTCGGCATCGGACAGGGGGCCGCGGACGCACTGGCCTTCGCCAGCCGCTACCCGTCGATGGTGACCGCGGTGCTGGCGGTCTCCGCACGCATGCGTGCGGAACGGCCCAACCGGCACCATCCGCTGCGGCCGTCCACCTGGTCCACCGGCACGGTGCCGGCCGGCCCGGTGGCCGCGTGGTTGCGCGCGGCCGGACACGACGCCGACCTCACCGCGGAGCGCACCTGGCAGCGCGCGATCCGGCGGATGGACGACCGGGCCGCCCGGGTGCTCGGCGATCGGTGGCGTGATGCCGACTTCCGCGAGGCGTTGGCGGCCGACCTGAGTCAGTCCGTCGGTTCCTGGACCAGTCCCGCGGTGGCACCGCCGCAGCCGGACTGGGAGCGGGTGAACTGCGTGGCGCCGGTGCAGATCTGGCACGGCCGGGACGAGACCGGCACCACGCTCGGACACGTGCGAGCGGTGGCCGAACGGCACTTCGGGTGGCAGGTCACGCCGGTGGACGGTTGCTCCGCGGTGTTCGGGGCATGGTCGGAGATCCTGGCGTCCGCCGCGGACTCGTTCCGGCCGATCGCCGCCTGATCCGCCACCGCACCTGCCGCCGTCCATCCCCGTCCCGGATCGGCCATCCGCATGGATCAACTTCGCTCGCATGCATGATCGACTCGCAAATGTGACGGATGTTGTTGGAGTGACACACTTCGTGCATGCGGCGGCGCGGTCGTGCATGCCGGGGGCGGAGCGGATCCGGCAGGAACGGGGGCCGGCCCGGAGGGCGTCACCGCCGGTAGTTGACCCCCAAGGCGGCCAGCCTGCGCAGGTGCTGCGGGAGCCGGCGGCCGAAGAAGTCGGCCGGGTCGGTGCGGCCGGTCCACAGCACTTCGGCCAGCGCGCAGGCCCGCGGGAACGCCATGTACTGCACGTGCGCCGGGGTGGAC
>DASSTH010000153.1:0-2478 GCA_035708025.1 Nakamurella sp.
TGGACTGGACCCACGGCGATGGGCCGGAGATCACCGGACCCGCCGAGGCGCTGCTGATGGCGATCGCGGGCCGTCCGGCGGCCCTCGCCGACCTGGCCGGTGCCGGCGTGCCGGTGCTGGCCGAACGTCTGCAGGCGCCGGACCGGTGAGCTCACGGGCGGCGACGGACCGACGCGGCCGGTCATCTCCGCACGGCGGTGACGACGATCGTGGCGTAGCCCATGGTGAAGCTGCCGCCGGCCGCGTCGATCGCGGAACCCAGGCCTGACAAGAGTTCCCGCAGCGCGCCCGGTGGGAAGCTGCTGTGACCGCCTGCGGTCGGCACCAGGTCCAACCACTCGTCCCTGCTGTAGTGCTGCGTCCAGTCGAACCGCCACTGCTCGGGATCGCCGAAGCCGCCCGCTGCCCTGGTGCCGTCGGCCGTCCTGGCGAAACCCGAGGAGTAGCCGGCGATCCCGCCGAACGCTCCGGCGGCGAACGGAGTTCCGGGCAGCAGGCGGCGATACACCTGCGCGAACTGTTCCGCCAGCGCTGCGGGCGGCTGGAACACGTTCCAGAACAAGGCCAATCGACCCGATGGCCGCAGCACCTCGGCCGCCTTGGCGGCACCCAGCGCGGGATCGACCCAGTGCCAACTCTGGCCGGCGATCACCAGATCGAACGACCGTCCGGCCGGATCCCAGTCCTCGAAAGTGCCGATCTCCACCTCAAACCCGGCGCGGCGCGCGAAATCTGCCATACGCTCGTCGACATCCACGCCTAGCACCCGGCAGCCGGCGGCCAAGAACGGCCGGGCGGACACTCCGGTGCCGATACCGACGTCCAGGACGTCGTGTCCGGGAGCGGACTGCAGGATCCGCTGCACCATCGCGTCCGGATAGCGCGGCCGGGTGCGGTGGTATCTGTCCGGGTCGATGCCGAAGGACTCCGCCAGTGTCCTGGCCTGGTGCGGCTGGGTGGCGGTGGGTTCGCCACGTCCGCCCGGATGGGGGGTCGGAGGCGGTCCCGGCGGTAGAGTGGCCATGCGCCCACCTTAAGTGGGCGAGCGCCCACCTGTCAGCCTGGGCGCGTACGCCGACAGCGAAGGATCAGCGTGCCGACCGGAGTGGTGTTGCGTGACGCGCGCCAGCAGTTGTTCGCGGCGGCCGAGCGCGTGCTGCTCCGCGACGGGGTGGGCGGTCTGACCAGCCGCGCGGTGACCGCCGAGGCGGGGGTCGCCAAGGGCGTGCTGCACCGGCACTTCGAGGATTTCGACGCCTTCCTCGCCGAACTCGTCACCGACCGGGTGCAGCACCTGGAAACGTGGTCCACCGCCCTGCTGCAATCGGCCGGGGAACGCACCGTCGCCGACAACCTGACCGCGGCGCTGACCAACCTGTTCGGGCCGGTCGAGATCGCCGTCGCCGGGCTGGTGATCTCTCGGGACGCCCTGCGGGCGCGACTGCGTGCGGCGGGGCTGGCCGGGATGCCGATCCTGACCCAGGCGGCGTCGGCGATCACCGACTACCTGCGTGCCGAGCAGGACCGGGGCCGGCTGGCCGCGGGCGCCGACGTGACGGGGCTCGCCCCGGCGCTGGTCGGCGCGGGGAGCCTGCTGTTCTCCGGCCAAGAATCCGGCCCGCCGGACGACGCCCAGGTGCACCGGATGGTGACGGCGACGATCGCGGGATCGCTGGTGAGCCGGCCTGCCCGGTCGCGCCGACGCTGAGCGCCCGGCCCGTCGACTCGGCATCCGGCGGGTCTGGCGGGACCGTCCGCCCTGCGCATCCCATAGCGCATCCACGCGGGCGCCCGGTCGACTACGGCTTAGGGCGTATCCAGCCGCGCCTCCGGCAGGGTCGGCTGGAACAGCTCCACCGGGTTGCCGGACGGGTCCTCCACCAGCACCTGCCGGCCGCCGACCCCGGTCACGATGTCGTTGCGGAAGCGCACGCCGGCCCGGTGCAACTCCTCGACCATGCCGTCCAGGTCGTCCACCTGGAGGCTGAACCGGTTCCACCCACCGGGGGCGGGCAGCGTGCCGTCCGGCATGGCCGCCCCGCCGCCCGGCCCGCCGCCGGGGCTGCTAAGCACCAGGCGCAGGTCGCCGCGGGCCAGCATCGCGAAGCTCGGCGCCGGATGCATCACCACCTGGAAGCCGAGCCGATCGTGATAGAAGCCGACCGCCTGGTCCACGTCGTTGACGATGTATCGCACGCTGACCGTTGCCATGGCCCTCAGCGTGGCACCGCGCTCCGGGTCGCGCCACTTCGTGCCCGGCGATGTGCAGCGAGCCTGACCCTGGGTAGTGGCGCGCCAGTGGGACCGGCCAAGGGGCGAGCCGGCACGTTGCGGGAGAACCCGGGGGAACCTCGCGGAACACCGGCCCGGCGCCGGCCCGGCGAGGATCAACATCACGCAATCGAGCCCCATTTGTCGGGTTCGGCGGGAAGTTGATCCTCGCGGACGGAAGTTGATCCTCGCCGGAGTGGAGAGTTG
>DASSTH010000154.1:0-2344 GCA_035708025.1 Nakamurella sp.
GCCGCCTCGCCGAACACGCCGAGGGCGGTCAGCCCGGTGACGCCGACCTCGGCGTAGTACTCGCAGAGCCTGGCCAGGCCCGCCTCGTCCAGATCGAGCACGGAGCCGGTGAACGGCGTGGCCAGCACGCCCCACACCCCGCGCCGCAGCGGCGTCACCATCGGTTCCTCCCTATCGTCCCTGCCACGTCATCCCGACCGGCCTCGCGCAGCGGAGCCACTACCGACCGGTCCACCGCGGAGCCCGCTTCTGCTGGAAGGCTGCCAGCCCCTCGCGGGAGTCCTGGCTGTCCAGCGCGGCCATCAGCGCGGGCGCGCGCTGCGACTGCGCCTGCCGCGCCGTCATCTGCCCGGTGGTCAGCACCATCTGCTTGATGGCCCGCACCGAGGTGGGCGCACAGGCCAGCACGTCGTCCACCCAGCGGGCCACCGCCGCGTCCAACTCCGCCGCCGGCACCACCTCGTTGACCAGACCCATCCGGTACATCTCCGCGGCGGGCACCTTCCGCCCGGTCAGCAGCATGCCCATAGCCTGGGTGTGCGGCACCCGGCGCACCAACTGGGCGATGCCGCCGTCCAGCGGCAGCCGGCCCACCCGCGGCTCGGTGAGCCCGAACACGGCGGTGTCGGCGGCGATCACGATGTCCGCCCCCAGCACCATCTCCATCCCGCCGCCCAGCGCGTACCCGTTCACCCGGGCGATCACCGGCACGTGCAACGTCTCCCGCAGGCTCAGCCCGCCGAACCCGTCGGGATCGCGCCCCGCCCAGTACTCCAACCCGGTGCGGCTGACCGCGCCGGCGGACATGTCGGCGCCGGTGCAGAACGACCGGTCCCCGGCCCCGGTCAGCACCACCACCCGCACCTGCGGATCGGCCTCGATGCGCTCCCAGATGCCGATCAGCACCCGCTCCGCTGCGGCGTCCAGCGCGTTGAGCACCTGCGGCCGGTCCAGGGTGATCCGGGCGACGGGGCCGAACAGTTCATACCGGATACCGTGATCGTCGCCGGACGGTTCCCGCCGCCCGTCGGCGGTCTCGGTGGACGCCGTCATGCCGTCACCGTCGCCGGCCGGCCGGAATCCCGGTCCGCCGCGCCGTCGGCCCCCAGACCGGCCAGCACCTCCTCGGTGTGCTCGCCGAGCCGGGGCGGACGGTGCCGCACCCGGGCCGGGGTGTCGGACAGGTGCACCGGAGAGCCCATGGCGCGCATGGTGTTTCCCGCAGCATCGGTACCGATGTCGATGATCATCCCGTTCGCGGTGGTCTGCTCGTCCAGCAGCGCGTCGGCCAGCGACCTGACCGGTGCCGACAGCAGGTCCTGCCCCTCCAGCCGGGCCATCCAGTACGCGGTGGTGTTGGTGGCGAACCGCTCCCGGAAGATCTGCTGCAGCTGGCGGCGCGCCTTCATCTGCAGTTCCAGGGTGGCGAATTCCGCCCGCTCGGAAAGGTCCTCGTCCAGCTCAAGAGCGATGCTGATGTCGCGCAACGGGTTCTGCTTGAACGCGCCCACCATGCACACCGCGCCGTCGGTGGTCGGGAACACCCCGGACAGCGGCATCGCACCCCAGTTGACCTCGAAGCCGCGATTGAGCTGCATGCAGGCCTCCTGCATCTGCGCGGACAGCATCGAGTCGTACAGCGAGACCTCCACCTTCTGCCCGCGGCCGGTGCGCTCGCGGGCCAGCAGGGCCAGCAGCACGCCCTGCACCAGGTGCATCCCGGCGGAGAAGTCCCCCAGCGTGGTGGCGTAGATCTTGAACTCGTCGTCCGGGTCCGGCCGCCGGTACATCACCCCGGTGTAGGCCTGCGCCAGGATGTCCTGCCCGCCCTTGTGCCGGTACGGTCCGGTGGACCCGAACCCGGTGCCCTCCGCCCAGATCAGCCGCGGGTTCAGCTCGGACAGCGCCTCGTACCCGAAGCCCATCCGGTCCATCACGCCCGGCCGGAAGTTGGACACCACGACGTCCGCGCGGCGGGCCAGTGCCAGCACGGCGGCCTTGCCCTCCTGTGACCGGGTGTCCACCACCACGCTGCGCTTGTTCCGGTTGAGCGACCAGAAGATCGGATCGTGCTCGCCGCCGTCCGCCCGGAACGAACTGCGCGACAGATCGCCCGACCCGGGCTTCTCGATCTTGATCACGTCGGCGCCGAAGTCGCCCAGCACCTGGGTGGCGCACGGCCCCAGCATCACCTGGGTGAAGTCCAGCACCACGATGCCGTCCAGCGGCAGCACCTGCTCGGTCATGAACTCAGCTCCATCTCCTCGTCGATCGTCGCGTTGGCGGACGGCACGTCACCCGGGTCCGCGCCCTGGTCGCGCATCCCCGCCTGCACCAGCGATGC
>DASSTH010000155.1:0-4826 GCA_035708025.1 Nakamurella sp.
CCCAGCGCCTGCATCGCCTCCTCGAAGGCGCCGGGCAGTTCGAACGCCTCCGGGGCGTAGATGCCGCGCACCGTCACCCCGCGGTCCAGCGCATCGGTCTCCGAGACGTTCTCCTCCGATACCGCCTGCACGTACGGCGGACGATCCAGGATGCGCAGCTCGCCGGTGGCCGACCGGGCGACCTGACCGAACCGGACGGCCACCGCCTGCCGGCCGGTCACCACCTCGACCAGTTCGTCCGGCTGGGTTCGGCCGCTCTCCGGGAACCGGGCGGCCAGCGCGTCGCCCGCGGTCTGTACGTCGTCCAGTTCGCGGCGCCGGCGGTCGGCCAGCGACCGGACCGCGACCTCGGGTGGTACCGGCAGCGGGCGGGCCGGTGTTCCGGAACTGCGGGTGACGAAGCCGAAATCCTCCAGCCGGGCCAGGCTCGCGCGCACCCGCGGTACCCCGGCGCCGAGGTGTTCGCCCAGCGAGTTGACCGACCACGGGCCGCCGCGCAGCAGCGCCAGGTAGATCGACTCCTCCAGCGCGGACAGACCCAGCGGCTCCAGCACGGCCCGCACCTCCATCGTTGCCGGGCCGGCCGGCCCGGGGGACCGTCATCCTCCCGCACCGGCGATGTGGGCACTGATCGCCGCCCAGACCTCGGCCGGCGCCTCCTCGGGCGCGAAGTGCCCCGCGCCGTCGACCAGCGCGGTCCGCACCGAGCGCAGCCCGGCTGCCACCAGCCCGTCCCGGTAGACCGCGAGATCGCCGCCCTCCGCGCTGCCCCGCAGGTACAGCGTCGGGGTGTCGCTCGACCCGCCGGGCTGGGCGTTGGCCCCGGCGTCCGCGGTGAGCGCGCGGTACAGCTCGAAACCCTGCCGCAGGCTGGCCGGATCGCGGTAGCTGGCCGCGTAGCGGTCGCGCGCGGACGGCGGGATCGCCCGGGGTCGTGCGGAAATGGCGTCGAAGAAGTAGTCGAAGTAGCGGCGCTGGTGGCCGGCCACCAGGATCTCGGGCAGCTCCGGGATGGCATGGAAGGCGAAGTGCCAGATGGCCGGGTGGGCCAGCACCCGTTGCCAGGGCGGTATCCCCGGGACGACGGTGTCCATGATCACCGCCGCGCGCAGGTCCGGGTACGCGCGCAGGTAGGAGAACACGATCATCCCGCCGGCGTCGTGGCCGACCAGGGTGAGATCCGTCAGCTGCAAGGCCTGCACCAGTTCGCGGATGATGCCGGCCAGGTAGGCCTTGTCGCCTCGGGCCTCGGGGATCGACGAGCCGCCGATGCCGGGAAGGTCCACGGCCAGGCAGCGGTGGCCCTCGGCGGCATGTTCCATGACCGGTATCCAGGCGCTGGCGTCCTGCGGCCAGCCGTGCAGGAAGAGCACCGGATCGCCGTCGGCCGGCCCGGCCTGCAACACCCGCAGCTCGGCGCCAGCGGCGGACACGTGTGATTCGCGCAGTGTGAATGGCATGCGCCCAGCAGTATCAGGGCGGCCCGACAGCGGCCACCCGCGGCGGCGCAGTTGTCCCCCTGTCCGATTTCTATCCACATTTTGTTGCCGGCTGCGCGGCGGGGGCCCGCCCCGCCCCATGCTGGCCTGGCGATGCGGACAGGCACCGGCGCTGCGGCAGTGACAGTGACAGTGACGGCGGCAGCGGGGCGGTGGCGGGGTGACGGGGGATGGCGATGGCCGCCAAGGACGAGTTGGGCCGGCGGGGTGAGCAACTGGCCGTGGAACACCTGGAGCAGCAGGGCCTGGTGGTGCTGTCGCGCAACTGGAGGTGCCCGGAGGGGGAGTTGGACATCGTGGCCACCGACGGGCTGTCCACCGTGGTGTTCTGCGAGGTCAAGACGCGCAGTGGCACCGGGTTCGGCGCGCCGGTGGAGGCCGTCACGCGGGGCAAGCGGCGGCGGATCCGCCGGCTGGCCAACCTCTGGCTGATCAAGGCCAAACCGCAGTCCTGGACGATCTCCCGGTTCGACGTGATCGGCATCCTGCTGCAGGACGGCGCCAAGCCCCAGATCCAGCACATCGCGGAGGCCTTCTGATGGGCCTGGGTCGCAGCTGCACGGTGTCCCTGTTGGGCGTGGCCGGGCACGTGGTGGATGTTGAGGCCGACATCGCCAACGGGTTGCCGGGGATGACGGTGGTCGGGATGGGCGACACCGCGGTGGCGCAGGCCCGCGACCGGATCCGGGCCGCGGTGCTGAACTCCGGGCACACCTGGCCCATGCAGCGCGTCACCGTGCTGCTGGCCCCGGCCGGGATCCACAAGCGCGGCGCCGGTTTCGACCTGGCGATGGCGGCGGCGTTGCTCGCCGCGTCCCGCGCCGTGCCGGAGGCTGCGGTGACCAGACCGGTGCTGATCGGCGAACTCGGGCTGGACGGCAGCGTCCGGCCGGTACCCGGGGTGTTGCCCTGCCTGCTCGCGGCGGTGGCGGCGGGCCGCAGCGAGGCGATCGTCCCGGAGGCCAACCTCGCGGAGGCCTCGCTGGCCAGGGGGATGACGGTGCGCGGCGTGCGGACGCTGCGGGACCTGGTGGCCCACCTGCGGGGCGATCCGGGCATGCTGGTGCGGCCGGGGCCGGCCCGGCCACCTGCGCCCGATCGGGTGCCGGACATGGCCGACGTGCTGGGCCAGCCGGAGGCCCGGTTCGCGCTGGAACTGGCGGCGGCCGGTGGCCACCACATGGCGATGATCGGACCGCCGGGGGCCGGCAAGACGATGCTGGCGTCCCGGTTGCCCGGCCTGCTGCCAGCGCTCACCGAGCAGCAGGCGCTGGCGGTGACGGCGATCCACTCGGTGGCCGGGACGTTGGACTCCGAGACCCCGTTGATCACCCGGGCGCCGTTCGTCGACCCGCACCATTCCGCATCGCTGGTGGCGATGATCGGCGGCGGGTCGGGCGAGATCCGGCCCGGCAGCATCAGTCTCGCGCACCTGGGAGTGCTGTTCCTCGACGAGGCACCGGAATTCAAGCGCACCGTGCTGGACGCGTTGCGGCAGCCGATGGAATCCGGGTCGGTGCTGGTGCTCCGAGCCAAGCACATGGCACGCTTCCCGGCGCGGTTCCAGCTGGTGCTGGCGGCCAACCCGTGTCCGTGCGCGGCCGCCCGGGACATCGACTGCACCTGCCCCTCCGGGGTGCGCCGCCGGTATCTGAGCCGGCTGTCCGGGCCGCTGATGGACCGCGTGGACATCCGGGTCGACCTGCCGGCCGTCGACCTGATGGCGCTGGCCGGCGATGCCGAGCCGCAGGAGCGCTCGACGGTGATAGCGGAACGGGTGGCGGCCGCCCGGGAGCGAGCGGCGTTCCGATGGCACGAGCAGGGCCACGCCTGCAACGGGGAGGCGAGCAGCGCGGACGTGCGGGCGGTGTGGAACAGCGAGATACCGCTGTCGCCGCTGCTGGAGCGGGCGATGCGGCTGGGCCGGCTGACCGCCCGCGGCTACGACCGGGTGCTGCGGCTGGCCTTGACGGCGGCGGACCTGGCCGCCCGGGGCCGGCCCAGCGAGGCGGACGTGGCCACCGCATTGGCGCTGCGCTGCGGGGAGGCGGCATGACGTCGGGGGACGGCAGGGCCGGTGACGGGGACCTGTTCGACCGGCGGCGAGTCGCATCGGGTGGCGGTGGGGCCGGTGACGGGGATCCGTTGGACCGGCGGCGAGTCGCATCGGGTGGCGGCGGGGCCGGTGACGGGGATCCGTTGGACCGGCGGCGAATCGCGCTGGCCGGGCTGCTGCGCAGTTGCGAGCCGCCGGCGCCGGCACTGGCCCGGTTCGTGGCGGCGGTCGGTGCGGAGGCGGCCTGGGACGCCGTGGCCGGTGGATGTCCGCCGCCGGCGGTGGCGGCCGCGACGGCGCCCCGCGTCCGCGGCCGGAGCCGGGCGGAGCTGGATGGCCGCGCGGCGGACGATCTGCGGCGGGCGGCTGCCGCCGGCGCCGAGCTGCTCGGTCCGGGCGATGCGGACTGGCCCGCGGCGTGCCTGGCCGGGCTGGACCGGGTGGTGCCGTTCGACGGCTGCCCGACCGCGGCCGAGCCGGTGGCGCTGTACCGGCGGGGTGGCCGCTGGCCGGTGCAGCAGCGGGGGGCGGTGGCGGTGGTGGGCTCCCGGTCGGCCACCCCGTACGGGGTGCGGGTGGCGACCGAGATGGGCGCGGCGCTGGCCGCCGGCGGGTTCACCGTGGTCTCCGGTGCGGCGTTCGGGGTGGACGCGGCGGCGCACCGCGGAGCGCTGCATGCCGGGACGGCGTCGTTCGCCGCCGATTGCCCGGGTGGGGTGACGGTGGCGGTACTCGCCTGCGGGATCGACCGGTGCTACCCGGTGGCGCACCGGTCGCTGCTGGACGCCACGGCCGCCTGCGGATCGGTGGTGTCGGAATACCCGCCGGGCACCGTGCCGGCCAGGTACCGGTTCCTGGTGCGCAACCGGCTGATCGCCGCGTTCGGTGAGGCGCTGGTGGTGGTGGAGGCGGGCATGCGCTCCGGTTCGCTGAACACCGCGACCACGGCGCTCTCGCTGAACCGGACGGTGCTGGCGGTGCCCGGCCCGGTCACATCGGCACTGTCGGCCGGGTGCCACGACCTGATCAGGGGGGAGCGGGCGAAGCTGGTGACCGACGCCCGGGACGTGGTCGGCCTGGTGGGGCCGCTGCAGCCCGCCCCGCCGGTGCACCGGGACGGCGATCGCCCCACCGACGGGCTGGACCTGGTCACCGCCCGGGTGCACGACGCGCTGCCGGCCCGGGGCTCGGCCACCGTGGAGGAGATCTCGGTGGCGGCCGGCCTGCCGGTGGGCGATGTGCTGGGCGCGCTGGCCGCCTTGCAGTTGGAC
>DASSTH010000156.1:0-6069 GCA_035708025.1 Nakamurella sp.
AAAAGCCCCACCCGGCCGAGTCCCCCCGCGTTCGGCTATCCGGGGTCAGGTGGCCGGTGGTGCAACTAGGGTGGAGTTACGGGGGAGTGGGGGCATGACGCTGCACGTCAGCGCGATTGTACCCAGATCAAGCAGATCAACGTCAAGCTCGGCTGAACCGGTATCTCCGGCGCATTACGCGCAATCCGCAAGGACGCCCGGTCCGGCCGTTCCCACGCCGACAGTGATCTCGCCGCAATCGGTTTGCCTGCGGCGAGCGGTGGGCACGTTCCAGCAACCCGTCGCAGCTCGCGATGGGACCCACCCTTCAAGGAGACTGTCGATGACCACTGCGATATCAACCGGGATGCCGACGACCGCGAGCGGCCCGAACCCCACCAGCACGGCGACCGACGCGTTGTCGACCACGGAGTCCCAGGCGCTGCCGATGGATCCCATGGCCTGGTTGAACAAGGCGGGCGTGCGCAGCTGGCATCTGTACCTGGCCGGGCTGGCGTCGGTGGGTGCCTCGTTCGTCTCCTGGCTGGTGTCGCGGGGCAAGCGCGATTCCCGTCCGCAGTCCGACCGCTGGGGCCTGTTCATCGGCGAGTGGGCGCCGACGTTCTTCGCCATGGGCGCGGGCCTGAAGCAGGAGGAACTGGAGCGGCGCTCGCTGTCCTGAGAAGTGCGGTCCGGCGGCGGATGTCAACGCCGCCGGACCGTCCTTGCCGCCGCAGTCGGGAGTGACGGTGCGGCGCCAGCGCGCGCCGAGCAGGAGTACACCGCCGGGGCGTTGGGGGGCGACGGTGGGGTGGTCAGCGCACGCCGAGCAGGCGCAGACCGGCGGTGACGGCGGCCGCAGCGAGCACCACCACCAGGAACGGGGCCCGGCGCCAGGCCAACACCCCGCCCACCGCCACGCCCGCGGGCCTGGCCCACCCGGCGAACCCACCGTCCTGCAGCAGCGCGGAGCTCGCCACCAGGGCGATCAGCAGGATCACCGACGCGGCCGCGAGCAGTTGCCGGGTGTGCGGGGCCATCGTCACCCGGGACTTCAACGACGCCCCGGCGAACCGGAAGCCGAACGTCCCCAGACCCAGCGCCACCCCGGCCAGCACGATCACGGTGGTGCCGGTCATGGGATTGTTCCGCCGGCCCGCGGGTCGGTGGTTGCCACGATCGACTTGTCGCGGTGGCCCGCATCGGCCTCTGGGTCGGTTTCGCTACTGGCGCCGGCGGGATTCCCGTCACCGCTCCCGGTCCCATCGCTGCGCCACCGGCCGATCATCGCCAGCGGCAGCGCCGTCAGGGCGAGCAGCACCGGAAGCCCGGCCGGCAGCACGGGTCCCAGGGCCACCGCGATCGCCGCGCCCACGATCGCCGCCATGCGGGTGGTGCGTTCCCGCAGCGCCGGGACGATCAGTGCCAGCAGCACCGCCGGGAACGCGGCGTCCATCCCGAATGTGTCGGTGTCGCTGATCACCTCGCCGCCCAGCGCCCCGGCCAGCACCCCGGCGTTCCAGCACACGAACAGCGCCGCCCCGCACCCCCAGTAGGCCGCCCGCCGGCGCTGCGGGTCCCGCTGCGCCATGGCGAAGGCCACCGACTCGTCGATCATCAGGTGACTGCCGATCACCCGGCGAAGCGCGCCCCGGCCGATCACGTCACCGATCGCCAGCCCGAACGGCAGGTGCCGGGCGTTCACCAGCAGTCCGGCGACCAGTGCCGCCAGCGGACTGCCACCGGCGGCGATGATCGCCACGAACATGAACTGCGACGCACCGGCGAACACCACCACCGACAGCAGCATGGGCAGCCAGAACGGGAAGCCGGACGCTACGGTGATCGCCCCGAACGAGGCGCCCACGATGCCGTCGGCCAGGCAGACCAGCGCGATGTCCCTGGCCAGGGAGGGACCCAGCCGGCCGGCTGCGGTCCGCCAGAACGAACGCACGGTAGTTTATGATGAACCAGTCGAGTCCGTTCGTCAAATCGAACCACCCGCATGATGGAGCGAACGCATGGTCCTGTCCACCGGGGCGCCGTTGGACGTCATCGCCGCCTCGCTGCAGCGCGAGCGGCGGCGTGCCGGGCTGTCCCTGGCAGAACTCGCACGCCGCGCCGGGATCGCCAAATCGACCATGTCCCAACTGGAGTCGGGCAACGGCAATCCGAGCGTGGAGACGCTCTGGGCGATCAGCACGGCGCTGGATATCCCGTTCTCCCGGCTGGTGGCACCACCCCGTGGCGGCGTGCGGCTGCTCCGGGCGGGCGAGGGCCCGGGGGTGCCGGCGGCCAGTGCCAGCTACGTGGCCACCATCCTGTCCACCTGCCCGCCCAACGCCCGGCGGGACATCTACCTGATCTCCGCGGAGCCGGGGGCGGCCCGGGACTCCGAGCCGCACTCGCTCGGCGTGGTGGAGCACGTGGTGCTGGGCGCGGGCCGGGCGCTGGTCGGGCCCATCGGCGAGCCGGTGGAACTGGGCCCGGGCGACTACCTGGGCTACCCCGGCGACGAGCGGCACACCTTCCGGGCCCTGCAGCCGCACACTTTCGCCGTGCTGGTGTCCGAGCACGTCTGAAGGCGTATCTCTCTTGGGACGAGGGGCACGTTTGCGAGGATCAACATGCCGGCAGCGCGCCCGGTTTGCCGGATTCGATGGAAAGTTGATCCTCGCAGGCGGAAGTTGATCCTCGCCGGAAGGGGGTCGGGCGGGCGGCGCCGTCGGCGGTGGCGGGAACAATGGCGGCGTGGGCCAGACCGAGGGGCTATTCGAGGATCCGTCACCGATGGTGGCTGCGGAGGAAGCCGGCAGCGCGCGGCCCGGCGGGAGCCCGGAGCCGGTCGACCCGAACGCGCCGCTGGCCGTGCGGATGCGGCCGCGCTCGCTGGACGAGGTGGTCGGTCAGCGAGCCCTGTTGGGTCCGGGCGCGCCGCTGCGCCGGCTGGTGGAGGGCGGCGGCGTCTCCTCGCTGCTGCTCTACGGACCGCCCGGAACCGGCAAGACCACCCTGGCCATGATGGTGGCCGGCGCATCCGGACGACGGTTCGCCCAGCTGTCCGCGCTCTCCGCCGGGGTCGCCCAGGTACGCGAGGTGATCGCCGGCGCGCGGAAGGCGTTGCGCGCCACCGGGGAACAGACCGTGCTGTTCATCGACGAGGTGCACCGGTTCTCCCGCACCCAGCAGGATTCGCTGCTCGGCGCGGTGGAGGACCGCACGGTCATCCTGATCGGCGCCACCACCGAGAACCCGTTCTTCTCGGTGGTCTCCCCGCTGCTGTCCCGGTCGCTGGTGCTGCAGCTGCTCCCGTTGACCGACGAGGAGATCGGCGCACTGCTGGACCGGGCACTGGCCGACGAGCGCGGGCTGGCCGGCCGCTTCCGGCTGGCCGCCGAGGCCCGGGCGCACATCGTGGCGCTGGCCGGCGGCGACGCGCGCCGGGCGCTGACCGCGCTGGAGGCGGCAGCCGACACCTGCGACGCGCCGTCCGGCGGTGGGGACCGAGCCGGTGACGGGGATCCGGGCGAACCCCGCCCAGCGAACGGACCGGCGGGGGCCGGCGACCCCGCCACCCCGTCACCGATCACGATCGATCTGGCCGCCGTGGAGCGCGCCGTCGATCGGGCCGCGGTGCGCTACGACCGGGCCGGCGACCAGCACTACGACGTGATCAGCGCGTTCATCAAGTCCATCCGCGGGTCGGATGTGGACGCCGCGCTGCACTATCTGGCCCGGATGATCGAGGCGGGGGAGGACCCGCGCTTCATCGCCCGGCGGCTGATGGTGCACGCCAGCGAGGACGTCGGCATGGCCGACCCGACCGCGCTGCCGGCCGCCGTGGCGGCCGCCCAGGTGGTGCAACTGGTGGGGCTGCCGGAGGCCCGGATCGCGCTTGCCCAGGCCACCATCCACCTGGCAACCGCTGCGAAGTCCAATGCGGTGGTCATGGCGATCGACGCCGCCCTGGCCGACGTGCGGGCGGGCAAGGCCGGTCTGGTGCCGGCGCCGTTGCGGGACGGCCACTATCCCGGCGCCCAGCGGCTGGGCAACGCGCAGCGGTACGTCTACCCGCCCGACCTGCCGGACGGCATCGCCACCCAGCAGTACCCACCGGACGAGCTGGTCGGGGTGGACTACTACCGGCCGACCGGGCGCGGTGCCGAGCGCGGCCTGGCCGACCGGCTGCCCCGGTTGCGTCGAGCGGTCCGCGGCGAGCAGCCCCCGGTCACCGAGCGCTGAGCGTTCCCGTGGCGAGCAGTCCCCGGTTTTCGAGTGCTGAGCGCTCCGATGGCGTGCCGTCCGCCGGGCCCCGTGCGTGACCCGCCCGGGTTGGCCCAGATCTTGAGCGCCGAGCGGTGAGTGCGTCACACCGTCTGCCGGGCCGCCGGCGCGCCGCGCCATGCACCCGCCTGATCCCACGGAATTCCACCGGGAGGACGTGCAACAATTCTTGCGAAAGATATATTGCGAAAGAGTCGTTGCGTGTTGTAGCGTCTCCCGCATGGCTCAGATCAGCGACCCGAAGGCCATGCGTGCCCTCGCCCATCCGCTGCGCATCCAGCTGCTGGAGGCGGTGGTGGCGCGCGGCACGGCGACGGCCACCGAACTGGCCGAGGCGCTCGGCGAGAGCGCGGCCAACTGCTCCTTCCACCTGCGCAAGCTCGCGGAGTTCGGCTACCTGGAACGCGCCGACGATGCCACCGGCCGGGAGAAGCCGTGGCGGGCGACGGATCCCACCCAGGACTTCGTGACCGATCCGAGCGACCCGGAATCGCTGGCCTCCAACACCGCCGTGATGTCGGCGGTGCGGGAATGGGACATGGCCCGGCTGCAGGCGGCCGAGGGCCGGCAGAATCCGCCGGCCTGGCGCGGCGCGACGTTCCAGTTCGGCGCCACCATGATCATCACCCCGGACGAGGCCAAGGAACTGGGCCGGGCGCTGCAGGACCTGTTGTCCGGCTACGCCGCCCGGCTCACCGACCGCAGCCTGCGGCCGGCCGGTGCGGGGGCGGTCCGGCTCTTCGCGGCCACCACCTACCTGCCGGAGTACCAGGCGCTGTTCGATGCCCAGGCGGCCGAGCCTCCGGGATCCGGTGAGGTCCAAATGTCGGGTGTCCATTCCGGCGCCATGCCGACCGACCAGGAGCGGTGATGAAGGATCTGTTGCGGCTGGCCCAGTTCCGCCGCCTGCTCGGCGCCTGGACGATCGGCAACTTCGCCGACAGCGCGCTGTTCCTCACCCTCGCCGTGTGGGCCAAGGACCTGACCGGGTCCAGCGGCGCGGCGGGCTTCGTGTTCTTCTGCCTGGGCGCTCCGGTGCTCGCGGCGCCGCTGTTCGGGTTGCTGGCGGACCGGGTGCGCCGGCGCCCGCTGCTCATCGCGTCCAACCTGCTGGCGGCGGGCGCGGTGCTGGGCCTGTTGGCCGTGCGGGCGCCGTCGGACATCTGGATCCTGTACCTGGTGACGGTCGCCTACGGGGCGCTGGGCAGCCTGAACGGTGCCGCGCAGTCGGGGCTGCTGCGCACCATGCTGGCCGACGACCAGCTGGGACCGGCCAACGCCATGTTCATGACCATCGACCAGGGATTCCGGATCCTCACCCCGCTGGTCGGGGCCGGGTTGTACGCGCTGTGGGGCGGCCCGGTGCTGGCCATCGGCACCGCCGGGCTGCTGGTGATCACCGCGGGCGGGCTGCTGCTGGTGCGGGTGCACGAGCCCAGGCCGGTGCGCGAGCAGGGCGAGACCGCCGACCCGGACAGCGGATGGCGCGCGCTGGCGGCCGGGTTCGCCCACCTGCGGCGCACCACCGTGTTGCGCACCATCGTGATCGGACTGGCCGTGTCGCTGTCGGTGATCGGGCTGTTCGACTCGCTGCTGTTCGCGGTGGTCGAGCACGGGTTGCACCGGCCGCCGGAGTTCTTCGGGGTGCTGATGAGCGCCCAGGGCGCCGGATCCATCCTCGGCGGCATCACCGCGGTGCGGCTGATGACGGCACTCGGGCCGGTCCGGGCCGTCGGCGTGGCGCTGGCCACCCTGGCCGCCGGCTCGCTGCCGTTCCTGATCGGCAACGTGGCCCTGGTGCTGGTC
>DASSTH010000157.1:0-2319 GCA_035708025.1 Nakamurella sp.
CCGTTGGCGGCCCACAGGTTCGCCGCGGTGACGGGTACCCCGGTGGACGCCGCCAGGTAGCGGGCCAGGTCCTCGCGCAGGGCCATCGCGTCGCGGTCCGGGTACCGGTTGAGGGCTCCGGCCGCGCCGGCGACCGAGGCGGACAGGTCGGCCAGCAACGCGGGCGGCGGCGGGAACGGGTTCTCGTTGGTGTTGATCCGGACGGGCACCGACAATTGGGGCGCGCCATAGGGACTGCGGCCGCGCAGGTCCTCCCGCAGCGGCAGGTCCGCCAGGCATATCCCGTCACCGACCGGCCGGCCCGCGATGTTCGCGGGTTTGATGCTGGCTTCTTCCGGCATATCGGGCGCGGAATCCAGCTGCAAACCCGCGAAGTTCCGGGTGTCGGGGGCGCCGGCCGCCGTGTCGGCCAGCCTTACCGTCACCGCCTCGCCGTGCGCCGGCAGGTTCTCCGCCGCGCTGAGCGTCGTCACCGCATCGGCCACCGCGGCCAGCGCCGGCCTGTCGTACTCCACGATCTGCACGGACTTCAGGAACGTGGTGGTGTTCAGCCCGGCGGAGTACCGGGCGCCGCCGGACGTCGGCAGCACGTGGTTGGACCCGGCGCAGTAGTCGCCCAACGACACCGGCGAGTACGGCCCGACGAAGATCGCTCCGGCGTTGCTGATCCGCCGCGCGACCGCTGCCGCGTCGACGGTCTGCACCTCCAGATGCTCGGCGGCGTAGGCGTTGGCGACGGCGATCGCGTCGTCCAGGCTGGACACCAGCACGGTCCCGGACTGCGGCCCGGACAACGCGGTGCGCACCCGCTCGGCGTGCCGGGTGGCGGCGACCATCTCCGGCAGGATGGCATCGACCGCGTCGGCCAGGGCGGCGTTAGTGGTGATCAGCACGCTGGCCGCGTTCGGGTCGTGCTCGGCCTGCGAGATCAGGTCGGCGGCCACGTGCCGGGGGTCGGCGGAATCGTCGGCCAGCACGGCGATCTCGGTCGGGCCGGCCTCGGAGTCGATGGCCACGGTGCCGCGCAGTGCGCGCTTGGCGGCGGTGACGTACACGTTGCCCGGACCGGTGATCACGTCCACCGGCTCGACCGCGACCGCCGCGGGATCCCCGTCACCGGAACCGGTCCCGGCCGCGGAACCTGTCCAGGCGGCCGCGGGATCCCCGTCACCGGAGGCGGTTCCGGCGGCACTGCCGAAGCCCAGCAGCGCGATGCCCTGCGCGCCGCCGGCCGCGTACACCTCGGTGACGCCCAGCAGCGCGCACGCCGCCAGCACCGTGGGGTCGGGCCAGCCGCCGTTGGAGGCCTGCGGCGGCGAGGTGACCGCGATCTCCGCCACCCCGGCGACCTGGGCCGGGACCACGTTCATGATCACACTGGACGGGTACAGCGCCAGCCCGCCCGGCACGTACAGTCCGACCCGGCGCACCGGTATCCAGCGCTGCACGACGGTCCCGCCGCCGGGGAATGCGGTGGCGGTCTCGGTGGGCAGCTGGGCGGCGTGCCCGCGCCGGGCCCGCCCCATCGACTCGGTCAGCGCTGCCCGCAAGGCGGGATCCAGGGCGCGCTCGGCCGCGGCCAGCACGCCCTGCGGAACCCGGATGGACGGCGGGCGCACACCGTCGAACCGCTCCCCGGCGTCCAGCACGGCCTGCACCCCGCGGGCCCGCACGTCGGCCAGGATCGGCGCCACCGCCTGGTCGGCGGCATGGGCCGTTCCGGTGGCGCGCGGCAGCACGTCCCGCAGGTCGGCGGTGGAGCCGGCGGCCGGATTCGGGCCGGTCGTCAGATCGATGCGGTGCAGCATGGTCCCGGTCAGGTGGCGGAGGGGCGGGGGTCTGTACCGGTCCAGGGTAGGGGGACGCAGGGTGCGCCGGTCACCCGACCACGGCCGGCCGGCCGCGATGTCGCTCCCAGTCCTGCGCGTGGATGGCCATCACGATCTCCTCCACTGGCTCGCCGTCGAAGGTGAAGGCACCGGGGTTCACCCGCTCCTGCACGAAGCCGGCCTTGCGGTAGGCGCGCACCGCACGCGGGTTGAACACGAAGACGCCCAAGGTGATCAGGGACAGCCCCAGCTGCTCGAAGCCGTAGCCGACGGTGAGTCGGGTCGCCTCGGTGCCCAGGCCGCGGTTGCGCCCGGCAGCGCCGATCAGGATGCGGAAGTTGGCCGAGGACCGCGCGGGATCCCACTCGTTGAGCACGGTCTCGCCCACCAGTTGCCCACTGGCGTTGTCGACGATGCCCAGGTCCAGCCGGTCGTCCTGCACCGACCGGCTGGCGTACCAGTCGATGGTCTTCGCATCCGGGGTGTGCGG
>DASSTH010000158.1:0-2010 GCA_035708025.1 Nakamurella sp.
CCGCCGGTGCAGGAGCACCTGGTCGAGCTGCTGCTCATGCTCGATGCCGCGCGCGGCGCCTCCGCCGCCCGCACCACCGTGGTGCTCCCGCATTACGCCTACGCGCGGTCGGACAAGAAGGACGCGCCGCGGATCTCGATCGGCGGCCGGCTGATGGCCGACCTGATGGTCACCGCCGGCGCCAGCCGAGTGTTGGCCATGACGATGCACTCTCCCCAGGTACACGGCTTCTTCTCCGTGCCGGTCGACCACCTGCACGCGCTGCGCGAGCTGGCCGCGCACTTCGCCGCGCACGCCGCCGGCCACGACCTGTCGAACACCACGGTGGTCTCCCCCGACCTGGGCAACGCCAAGCAGGCGGCCGCGTTCGCCCGGCTGCTCGGGGTGCCGGTGGCGGCCGGCGCCAAGGAGCGGTTCGCCGGCGACAAGGTGGCCATCAGCTCCATCATCGGCGACGTGACCGGCCGTGACGTGATCGTGCTGGACGACGAGATCGCCAAGGGCAGCACCATTCTCGAGCTGGTACGGGTGCTGCGGGATCAGGGTGTGCGGCAGGTCCGGGTGGCGTGCACGCACGGCCTGTTCGCCGACGGGGCGCTGCACCGGATCGGCTCGCAGCCCGAGGTGGCCGAGATCGTCTGCACCAACACGGTGCCCATCGCGGAGTCCGAGCGCACCGACCGGCTGACCGTGCTGTCTATCGCCCCCGCGCTGGCCGAGGCGATGCGCCGCATTCACGACGGCGAGTCGGTGAGCGCGCTGTTCTCCTCCCCGGAGCCGGTCAGCGGCCCGGGTCTGTTCTAGCCCGTCCTCGTGCTGCGCCGGACCGGATTCGCCGCCGCGCTGATCGGCGTGCTGTCGCTGCTGCACGGTTTCCCGTGGTGGCTGCTGGTGTGGGCGCCGGCCTGGCCGGGTGCGGTGACGGTGGCGTGCACGGCGGTGACGGTGCTGGCCATGGCGGGCTTCCCGCTGGCGATGGTGCTCGGCCACGGTCCTCCGGCCAGGGACGCCGCGGCGGTGACGGGCGATACCTGGCTGGGAGTGATCTGGCAGCTGTTCGGCTGGGCGTTCCCCGGTGCGGCGGCGCTCGGCATCGCGGTGGCGGCCGGCGCGGATCCCGTCACCGCCGCCCGGTGGACCGCCGTCGCGGTGCTGGTTGTGGTTGCGGCGCTGTGCATGTGGGGGCTGGTCGAGGCGCTGCGCACGCCGCGGGTGCGGCACACCGAGGTGCTCCTGGACCGGCTGGGGCCCGGGCTGGACGGGCTGCGCGTGGTGCTGATCGCCGACACGCACTACGGACCGATCGACCGCTCGGGCTGGTCCCGGCGGCTGGTGCAGCTGGTCAACTCGCTGGACGCGGACGTGCTGGCGCACGCCGGGGACCTGGCCGACGGTGCGGTGCCGCGCCGCCGCGCGCAGGCCGGTGCGCTGGCCGACGCCCGCGCCGGGCTGGCCCGGGTGTACATCACCGGCAACCACGAGTACTTCTCCGACGCCCCGGGGTGGGTGCAGGTCATGGCGTCGGCCGGGTGGGAGGTGCTGCACAACGGTCACGTCACCGTCCGGCGGGGCGGGGATGCCCTGGTGCTGGCCGGCATCGACGACGCGACCGCGCACCGGTCCGGGGTGGCCGGGCACGGGGCCGACCTGACCGCCGCGCTGTCCGGTGTGCAGCCGGGCGTTCCGGTGCTGTTGCTGTCCCATCAGCCGAAGACGGTGACGGCGGCGGTGGCGGCCGGGGTGGATCTGCAGCTGTCCGGGCACACCCACGGCGGGCAGATCTGGCCGTTCCACCTGCTGGTGCGGGCCGACCAGAAGGTGCTGCACGGACTGAGCCGGCCCGGCGGGCGCACCCTGCTGTACACCACCCGGGGCAGCGGCTTCTGGGGACCGCCGTTCCGGGTGTTCGCGCCCAGCGAAGTCACCGTGCTCACCTTGCGCTCCCCGTGGCGTCCTGCAGATCGCGTGTAATAACGCGCACTCTGCAGGACGCAACGAGCCGACCCTGAG
>DASSTH010000159.1:0-4590 GCA_035708025.1 Nakamurella sp.
ATGCTCTCGTCGACGGCAGTGGCACCGTCGGTGACGACGCCGTCGACCGGCACCTTCTCGCCGGGCCGCACCCGCACCACATCGCCGAGCGCGACCTGCTCGACCGGGATGTCCACCTCGGCGCCGCCGCGCAGCACCCGGGCGGTCTTCGGCGCCAGCCCGACCAGCGCGGTGACCGCCGCCGCGGTACGCCGCTTGGCCTTGGCCTCCATCCAACGGCCGGCCAACACCAGGGCCAGGATCACCAGCGAGGTCTCGAAGTACACGTGCAGGGGCAGGCCCAGGCGCTCCGCGGTGGCCGGCCACAGGGTGACGAACGCGCTGTAGCCGTAGGCCACCCCGGTGCCCAGCGCCACCAGCGTGTTCATCGTGGTGCTCCGGTGCCGGGCGGCGGTCCAGGCAGCGCGGTAGATGTCCCGGCCGGCCCAGAACTGCACCACGGTGGCCACCACCAGGATCGCCGGCATCAGCCAGTCCATGGTGTCCAGGTACAGCGGCACGTACATCAGCACCATCAGGCCGAGGCCGGCCGCGAGGGTCACCTGCCACCGGCGCTTGAGGGCGGTGAGCTGGGCCTGCTGATCGGCGCCCCCGTCCGGGTCGTGATCGGTGTGCCGGCCGGACCGGCCGCCCGGTGCGCCCCCGGCGTTGCGGGCGTCGTCGGTGCCGCCCTCGGCGTTGCCGGCCTCGTCGGTGGCCCGCCCGGGCGAGGGCTCCCGGCGCACCGTGGCGGTGTACCCGGCGCCGGCGACCGCGGTCGCCAGGTCGTCCAGGCCGACCCGGGCCGGGTCGAAGCGCACCGTGGCGACCTCGGTGGCCAGGTTCACCTCGGCGGCCGCCACCCCTTCGACCCGGCTCAGCGCCTTCTCCACCCGGCGCACGCAGGAGGCGCAGGTCATGCCGCCGATCTCCAGCGTGCAGGTGGCGGCGGACCCGGCGATGTCCGGGGCCGGGGTCGGCACTGTGGTCGGCACTGTGGTCGACTGTGCGCTCGATACGGTCGTCATCGGGACTCCTGGCGGCGTGGTGGCTCGTGGTACGCCGATGGTGGCGGCCCGCCGGCCCCGTTCGAACCGGTGATTTCGCCGGGTTCGGCTGCCGCCGGCGGACCCGTCACCGCCACAGGTCCACCACAGATCCTCCGGCCGGCCGGATCGGCCCGCCCCCGGCGCGCACCGGCGGCGGCTCACCCGGCGAGGATCACCAGCCGCTGGGTCGCCCTGGTCATGGCGACGTAACGGTCTACGGCACCCTCGATGCCGTCACCGAACGTCCGCGGATCGATCAGCACCACCAGGTCGAATTCCAGGCCCTTGCTCAACTCGGGGGTGAGCCACCGCACCCGGGGGTCCGCCGGGATGCCGGCGGGCCGGGCCGTGCCGATGACGCAGGCGATCCCCTCGGCGTGCTCGGCCAGCCAGCAGCGCAGCAGCTCCTGAAGTTCCGACACCGGCCCCCGATGGACCGGGATCCCGCTGCTGCGAATGGATGTCGGCACGTTGGCGTCCGGGATCGCGGCCCGGATCACCGGCTCGGCCTCGGCCATCACCTCCTGCGGGGTCCGGTAGTTGATGCGCAGGTCGGTCAGCCGGACGGCGTCCAGCCCGACCCGGTGCAGCCGCTCCCGCCAGGACTCGGTGAACCCGTGCCGGGCCTGGGCGCGGTCGCCGACGATCGTCATGCTCCGCGACGGGCAGCGGCTGAGCAGCATCTGCCACTGCGCGTCGGTGAGCTCCTGCGCCTCGTCGACCACGACGTGCGCGAACGGCCCGGCCAGCCGATCCGGGTCGGCGGTGGGCAGCCCGGCCTCGTCGACCAGCGCACTGCGCAGGTCCTCGCCGCGCAGCATGGACATCACCAGCATCTCCGAGTCGTCCGCGGCGATCAGGTCGTCGATGACGGGGCTGATCCGCTCCCGATCCGCGGCGACGGCGGCCTCCCGCTGTTGCCGGCGCCGGGACGCCTGCGGGTCGCCGAGCCGTTGCCGCGCCGCGTCCAGCAACGGCAGGTCGGCCGTCGTCCACACCTGCGGGTCCGGCCGCTGCAGGGCGCGCACCTGGTCCGGCCCCAGCCAGGGGGCGCACCGGCGCAGATAGGCCGGCACCGACCACAGGTCCCCGACCAGGTCGGCGTAGTCGATCAGTGGCCAGGCCCGGTTGACGACGGTGACGAGATCCCGGTTGCGGGCCAGCGCCCGGCGCACCTGTTCCGAGGTCACGTCCGCAGCGCCGTGCTTGTCGATCAGGATGTCCACCAACCGGTCCCACACCAGGTCGCGTCCCTCGTTGTGCGGGGTACCGGGATCCGGCGCCTGGAACGCCTCGGCCCAGTCGGCCGGGGTGAGCCACACCTCCGCCCACGGTGTCTCGACCAGCGTCCGGGTGGTAGGCGGTTCCTCGTAGAACGCCACCGCGGGCTCGATCGCCCGCACCATGTCCGCGGTGGACTTCAGCGCGGCCACCTCGGGATCGGACTCGGCGGCCGCGGTGGCACCCTGCGGCACCAGGTCCAGCAGCGTGCAGGTCTGCACCCCCTCCTCACCGAGGCTGGGCAGCACGTCACCGACGTAGGACAGGTACGGCTGGTGCGGGCCGACGAACAGCACGCCGCCCCGCTGATGGCCCAGGCGCGGATCGGAGTACATCAGGTAGGCCGTCCGGTGCAGCGCCACCACCGTCTTGCCGGTGCCCGGACCGCCGTCCACCACCAGGGCGCCGTCCGACCCGGCCCGGATGATCGCGTCCTGGTCGGCCTGGATGGTGCCCAGCACGTCCCGCATCCGCGGTGACCGGGTGTCCCCCAGGCTGGCGATGAAGGCCGACTGGTCGTCCAACGTGGCGCGGTTGGCCTCGCCCGTCGTGAGGTCGGCGCTGAACACCTCGTCCCAGGAGTCGGTGATCCGGCCGCGGGTCCAGCGATACCTGCGGCGACCGGCCAGGCCCATCGGGTTGGCATGGGTCGCCCCGAAGAACGGTTCGGCGGCCGGCGAGCGCCAGTCGACCAGCAGCTGGCGGCCCGCACGGTCGGACAGCCCCATGCGCCCCACGTACACTGGCTCCGTCCCGTCCGCGGGCACCATGCGGCCCAGGCACAAGTCCAGGCCGAAGCGGCGCAACAGCCGCAACCGGGCGGTCAGCCGGTGGATCTCCATGTCGCGTTCCATCGCCTCCTGGTTCGCGCCGCCCGGTGCGCGGCGGGCCTCGGCCAGCCGCTCGGTCACCTCGGCGATGGAGCTCTCCAGGGTGGCGGCGATGTCCGCGAAGTGCCGTTCATCGACGGCGATCAACTCCGGATCCGCCTTCGCCGCAATCCGGTCGGCCAGGTCGAAGGCACTGGTGGACAACGAGTTCACGTCACAACTCCTCTTCGGCGGCAGCGTCACCGCTCAGCAGGTGCCCCTCGTCGAGTGCAGCCGAGGTGGCAGCGGTTCTTGGCCGCGGCCAACGATTCTGCGGCCTGACCGGGGTCTTGCGGCAAGCCCCCCTATGCGCTATATGTTGAAACTGGGGGGAAATCCACGGGCAGGATCTGCGTACGGAATCTGCGCCGTGCGGCCCGTCCCGCCTTGCCTCACACCCGATCCAGCACCCGCTCCAGCGGGCGCGGAATCCGGCCCAGATCCAACGCCTCCACCAGCAGCCGCGCATACCGGTGCTTGTTGCCCGAACGACCGCCCATGAACCGGCGCAACTGGTCGACCGCGCTTCTGCTGCGCTGCGCCGGCTGGCGCTGCAAGGTGCGCAGCGAGCGAATCTCGCCCTGGGCCTGGATGACCCGCTCGACGCCCCCGATCCCGACCGCCCGGATCAGTTCGTCCTCCAGGTCGCGGGTACACACGAAAAAGCCGTGCGCCTCCATCGCCGCCACCGAAGCGTCCGGACAGATCCCCGCGCGGTGCAAGGCCCGGCCGACGAAGCCCGCCTCCCCGGCGTCGCACAGGCCGGCCATCCTCAGGCCCAGCCCGTCCGGACCGTAGCGACGCAGATGCTTCGCGATGTTCGTGGCACCCTGCATCGCGATCACCGCCACGCCCTCACCGGCCAGGTCCCGGCCGAGGCGCAGCGCCAAATGTTGCACGGCCAGCTGATCGCTGACCCCTTCCACCAGGATCACCGCCCGCAGCCCGGCTTCGGTGTCGACGCCCGCGGTCATAGCCACCAAACTAGGAGATCGCGCCACGCGATACCGGTGGATTTGCCGCTGCACCGGGACGTCAGCGGGTGCGACCGGATTCGGTCACGCCGCTGCCAGAAAGTCGCAACTCGTTGCCCGACGCCGTCTCATTGTCGCAGGTGGGCGGCTCGGAGCCCGCATCGAGTTGCGACTTTTCGGCGCCCACCGGCAGCCACCCGGGTCTCGAGACCCGAATTCCGGTGCCAGTATCGCGGCGCGGTGACGCACCTGCAGCGACGGGGCCGTGCCGGCGGCGAGAGGGCGGGGCGGTGACGCAGCTGCCGCGACGGGGCCGTGCCGGCGGCGAGGGGGTGGGCGGTGACGCACCTGCCGGGGCGGGGGTCGTGCCCGGCGGCGAGGGAGTGGGCGGTGACGCACCTGCCGCGACGGGGCCGTGCCGGCGGCGAGGGGGCGGCG
>DASSTH010000160.1:0-15832 GCA_035708025.1 Nakamurella sp.
CGCCCGGCGTTCTACTGCCCCACCTGCCAACCGGGCCCCACGCCCACCGACGACGGCCGGCCCCGCGCGCCGCTGGGCTCCGCCCCGGCACGGCCATACTCCTTGCGCAACAACGGCTTGCAGCGAAGGAGGTGACCCACGGAACGGTTCGGCACCCAGTGGGCGCCGAGGTCGACGACCGGATGAACCGATGGTCCGTTCCGTCCGCCCGGGGCGGCACGGCCGGCACGAGAGGAGCGATGCATGCAACAGCTGACGGTGGATTTCATCATGTCGTTGGACGGCTACGGCGCCGCCGCGGGATGGCCCGGATGGTGGGGCATGGAGGGACCGGAGTACCTGGCCTGGCTGGACGCCTCGCCGGAGAAGGACCATCCCATCCTGATGGGCGCCACCACGTACCGCACGATGTTCGACCTGGTGCAGGCCGGTGAGCCGGGCACCGAGCCACTGACGGCCACGCCGAAGGTGGTGTTCTCCTCGACCCTCGAATCGGCGGATTGGGCCAACACCACGCTGGTGCGCGCCGATGCGGTCCAGGCGGTGCGGGCGATGAAGCAGGAGTCGGACCTGCCGCTGCGCACCCTGGGCAGCGTGTCGCTGTGCCGGTCGCTGCTGCGGGCCGGGCTGGTCGACCGGTTCCGCACCGTCGTGTTCCCGGTGATCACCGGCGCCACCGGCTCCGAGCGGATCTTCGACGGATACCCGGATGTCCGGCTGGAGTTGCTCGACAGCCGCATCTTCGACGGCCGGTTGCAACTGCTGGAATACGCACCCACCGTGCTCGACGCCCCGCCGCTGGCCGGCGGGGCCGACTGACAGGCGCAGCGGATGGCCACAACGGTGCTGTACATGTCGATGTCGGTGGACGGGTTCATCGCCGGGCCCAACGTGCGGCCCGACAACGGGCTGGGGGATCGCGGGGAGCGCTTGCACCAGTGGGTGTTCGGTGAGGGCCCGGTCGCCGAACCGGCCCAGGATCAACTGTCCGGCGTGGACCGGGAGATGTGGGACGAGATGCTCGCCACCCGGGCAGTGATCGCGGGTCGCGGCACCTTCGAACCGGCCGGGGGATGGGACGGCGACCACCACGGCGGCGTCCCGATCTTCATCCTGAGCCGGCATCCCGCTCCAGCGGAGTTCGCCGGCATGCCGCTGGTGACGTACCTGGCGGATCTGGACGACCTCGTCCAGCGGGCCAGGGCGGCGGCCGGCGACGGCAGCATCCTGGTGCACGGGGCGGGCCTGGCGCAGCGGCTGCTGGCCGCCGGCGAACTGGACGAGATCCAGTTGCACGTGGTCCCGGTGCTGCTCGGTGCGGGCCGCCCGTTGTTCGAGGGTCTCGAGCCGGAGCACATCGAGCTGGAACCACTGCGCTCCGAGCAGGGCGCGGAGGCGCTGCATGTGCGGTACCGAGTGCGCCGCCGGCCGGGGTGAGGGGGCCTGCGGCGGACCGACCGCGGGGTGCGGATCAGTAGTAGCCGAACCGGGCGAGCGGCTCGACCAGCTCCCGCTCCTCGTAGGACAGGTGCGAGAGCAGCGTGTCGTCCAGCAGGTCCACCGCCGCCTGCAGGTCCGCCATGCCGTCGTCCCGGGTGATCAGCGCCACCAGTCCCCGATCCACCCGGTCCAGCACGCCGGCGATCACCTCGTGCTCCTCGGCCAGCCGGTCCAGCACCGGGCCCAGCCGGGCGTCCCGGCGGCGCAGGTGCGGGAACACGCTGCGGTCCTCCAGCGAATGGTGGCCGGCCACGATCCGGCAGTAGGACTGGCAGAACGCGCCGAGCGTCCAGTTGTTCTGCCGCATCGTCATCTCATTGATCACCGAGCGGGCGGCGCCCGCATCCAGCTGGCCGCGCTGCACCTGCCCGATGACGTCGTGCAGCTGGGTCAGCTCGGCCCGCAGCGCGTCGTGGATGTCCACCAGGTGCTGGCCGGCGGCCTGCTCGTGCTCGGTGTAGCGGCGCTCCGGGTCCGGCGCCGGGCCGCTCGGCCGGTTGGATTCGTCCCACGGCCGCTCGGAGCTGCGCCGCCGGCCGGTGTCCGGCGTCGGGCGGACGCCCAGCGGGGTGCGGGCGACCGCCGATGCGGGGCGCGGCGCGGTCGACGCGTCGGGTTCGGTGCCCGCCTGGGCGGCGGCCACGTCGGAGTCCGTCCCGGAGATGCCGTCACCGCTGGGCGTTCCGGCGGCCGCCGGCCGGGCCCGCTGCGCCGCCATCGCTTCCCGCCGACCGCGCTCGGCGTCCACCAGCTCGCGCACCGCGGGTGCCACCTCAGCGGCGAACGCCCGCACCGTGTCCGGGTCGTCGGTGGCCAGGATGTAGGTGCTCATCCCGGTGCTGAGCGTCAACTCGGCCAGCTGGTCCGCCCAGTCCCGCGGCCGGCCGGCCAGGAACTCCGCGCCGCTGCCGAAACTGCCGTTGATGTTGTACATCCGGCGCACCCCCGCGGGATCCCGCCCGGCCGCCGAGGCCGCTCGGTCGATCACCTCGTTCATGGCCGGCAGCAGCGCCGGGCCGGCGTATCCCTGGCTGGGCAGCCAGCCGTCCGCCACCCGGCCGGTCAGCCGCAGCATCCGCGGGCCGTAGGCGCCGACCCAGATCTCCACCGGATGTGCCGGAGCCGGCCCGGGATGGGCGCCCACCACCCGATAGTGCTTGCCCTGGTGCCGGATCGAGCGGGCGGAGGTGTCCCAGACGGCGCGGATCACGTCGATCGCCTCCGCCAGGGCATCCACCGAGTCCGGTGCCGACAGCCGGTTGCCGCCGACCGCGACGATGGCGTCCCAGAACGCGCCGGCGCCCAGCCCCAGTTCCACCCGGCCGCCGGTGAGGATGTCCAGGCTGGCGACGCTGCGCGCCAGCACCACCGGTGGACGCAGCGGCAGGTTCGCCACGTTGGGTGCCACCCGCACCGAGGACGTGCGGGCGGCGATCACGCTGAGCAGCGTCCAGGTGTCCAGGAATCTGGCCTGGTAGGGATGATCCTGCACGCTGACCAGGTCGAGGCCGGTCACATCGGCCAGCATCGCCAACTCCAGCACCCGGTCCGCGTCCGCGGCGTTGGGCGTGGGGAAGATGCCGAACTGCAACTGCTGCAGGTAATCCGTCACCGCCGGTGCTCCCTTCCCGGGGCCGCGCAGGGATCATGACGCGACCCGGCGACCCCGACCGGGCCGCCGGTCAGCGACCCGATCGCGAGAAGTGTTGCAGGTCGACCGGGCTGGACCAGGTGCCGCCCCAGGTCCAGCCGATGCCGGCGAACGCGCCGACCACCGCGTCACCGGGGTGGATCACGCCCGGTGCGTCCGGACGGTCCAGGTACGCCGCCCCGCCCGGTGGCAGCACGGTATCGCCGGACAGATAGGGGTTCTCCAGCGGGTTGATGTCGATGGCCTCCCCGTAGGAGTGCTCGGACCAACCGCCGCCGCCGGTCACCGGGCGGCAGTTGAAGGCCGAGGTGTTGTCCGCGGCCATCGACGCGTCGTCGCTGCCGCCGAAGTCGTCCACCAGCCGCATCTGCCGGATCGGGAAGCGGTGCCGGTACAGCTCGCGGAAGGCGGTGACGACATCGTCGGCGACCCGCGCGGACACCACCAGCTCGCCGGTGTGCGGCCGGCCGTCGAATCCCAGGTAGGTCATCGTCAGGTAGCGCAGGTCGGACAGCGGGACCGGGCAGCCGGAGCGGTAGCTGCTCATCCGATCGGCGAGCGCGGCGTCGATGGGGTGGATGGCGGCGTGGAACTCCGGGAGATCGGCCGCCGCCGCGGGCAGGGGTGAGGAGGAAGCCGGCGGGGCCGTGCTGCGGCTGCCGGCCGGTGGTGGTGGCGCCGAGGACGGGGTCGACGACGGTGGCGGCGTGCCGGGCCGGGCGGTCGACGAGGACGGCGGCGTGGCAGGGCGAGCGGTCGACGAGGGCGCCGGCGCAGCCGAGGACGCGCTCGCGGGCGGTGGCGCGCTGTTGGGAGGCGGGCTCGACGGTACCGGCCCGCCGGGGCGGGGACCCGACGTGCGCGGCGGCGGTGCCGACGCCGTCGAACCGCTGGTGGGCGCCGGCGTGGGTGCGGCCGGCGGTGACGCGGTGCTCGGGTGGCCCGCCGTCGAGCCGGTGGGCGGCAGCGGGGTCGTCACCGACGGCGCACGTGCCGGACCGCGTGCGGTCGGCGAGGCTACGGTGGACACGAACGGATGATCGGTTTCCGGGGGCACGGCCACCGTCCGGTGCGCGCTGGACGGCACCGCCGATGGACCCGACAGCGCCGCCGACTCGCGCGAGCAGGCGGCCGGCAGGGCGACGAGCGCGACCAACGCGGTCGCTCGGACCACACCGCCGATCCGCCCGGTCATGCATCCACGGTGCCAGACCGCCGGCCGCATCGCCCGGCACCACGGCGCGGCGGTACCGTCGCCGCTATGACGAGCGTCCCGCAGACCACTTTGAACAACGGCGTACGGATGCCCCAATTGGGCTTCGGTGTGTGGCGGGTCCCGGACTCCGAGGCGGTGCGGGCGGTCGGCGAGGCGTTGCGCGTCGGATACCGCAGCATCGACACCGCGGCCATGTACCGCAACGAGTCCGGTGTGGGCCGGGCGATCGCCGAATCCGGGCTGGATCGGGCGGAGCTGTTCGTCACCACCAAGCTGAACAACCCCGATCACGGCCACGACCAGGCGCTGCGGGCCTTCGACGACAGCGCCCGGCGGCTCGGCCTCGAGCAGGTCGACCTGTACCTGATCCACTGGCCACAGCCGGGCCTGGACCGCTACGTCGAGACCTGGCGGGCGCTGCAGCGGCTGTACTCCGACGGCCGGGTGCGGGCCGTCGGGGTGTCCAACTTCACCGATGCCCATCTGCGCCGGTTGTTCGACGAGACCGACATCGTCCCGGCGGTCAACCAGATCGAGTTGCACCCGTACCTGGCGCAGTCGCAGATGCGCGCATTCCACGCCGAGCACGGCATCGCCACGGAGGCCTGGTCGCCGCTGGGCCAGGGCGGCGCGCTGCTGAGCGACCCGGTGATCACGTCGTTGGCCGACAAGTACGCCCGCACACCGGCTCAGATCGTGCTGCGCTGGCACTTACAACTGGGCAACCTGGTGATCCCGAAGTCGGTGACGCCGTCCCGGATCGCGGAGAACTTCGACGTGTTCGGGTTCGAACTGGCCCAGGACGACATGGACTCCATCGGCGAGTTGGACCGCGGCGGGCGGATCGGACCCGACCCGGACTCGGTCTGAACTCCAGGGGGCACGCGCCCGCGCGCTTCCACCGTCGACGCAACGACGCTGGGCCGCGGCTGGCGCCGGCTCAGCCGGAGTAGAAGTCGAAGCACTCCGGTATCAGGTGTGTCACGCCGATGTCGAACGCCTGGACCCGCTCGATGAGGGCCGCCGAACTCTGCCCGTTGGCGTCCGATCCGGCCAATGGCGACGACACGATCTCGTAGATCGCCTTGTCCAGGTCGTTCGGGGACAGCTGGAAGCCTTGCGGCCCTTGCGGATTGCGCATCCAGGTGGCCCAGGTCCCGGCGTAGCACAGCGCCCGCAGGCCCGCGGTGTCGCCGGTCACCGGCGAGTTGCCGGATGCCTGGGCGGCCAGCGCGTACCGGCTGACCAGCAACACGATCGCGGAGAAGTCGCCGTTCACCGATTCCCAGCCGGCGGTCGGGGTGCCGATCCGCTGCAACTCGGACAGGTTGTAGCTGACGGTGTTGGTCGGCGGGCAATACGACACCGGGTAGGACGGCGTATACCCCTGGCACGGGGGCGGCTGCTCACCGGTGAAGGTGGTCAGCGTGGGCGCGACGTAGCCGGGGGCGGTCTGGGTGAAGTAGTCGTTGACCGTGTCGATGATGCCGGACAGCACGTCTTCGGTGATGTCCACATTGCCGTACTGGTGCGGGATCCCGTTGAACGGGAATTCCTGGCCGCGCTGGGCGATCTCGGCGGCGTCGATCTGGCTGCAGCGCACCGCTCCGGTGGTGTAGCCCAGAGTGGCGGCGTAGGTGCGGTCGAATCCGTTGCCGTGGTCGTTCTCGCCCTGCCCCGAGCTGCCCACCGGATCGTGCGCCTGGAACAGCGACAGCAGCATCTGCCGCATGCCCTCGGTCTGGTTGAAGTTGAAGTACTTCGAGTTCCCGTCCGCGACCCACCGCCAGTACGCGCCGGCGTAGCAGTCGGCCTGTTGCTCCAGCACGATCGTGGGAGTGCTGCCCGGCACGCCCAGTTCGTCCTGCACGTCGTGACCGATCTCGTGCGACAGCACCACCGCCGGGGCCAGCTGGCCGATGTCCTTGATCATCATCGGCAGCATGACGCCGCGGTCCCAGGCGATGGTGTCGCAGGACGGTGCGAAGAAGGCGTTGACCATCTGGTAGGCCGACCGCCCACAGACCTTGGCCTTCTTGTCCGTCGAGTCGTAGGACACCAGCTGCCGGGGCGGCTGGTAGGTCCGGTCGAAGTCGCGCGGGAAGGTGGCGTCGTAGTAGTCGAATAGGTCGGCCAGCGTGTCGATGGCGATCTTGTCGGCCTCGGTGTGCGCGTTCCCGGACACCTTTAACGTCGCGGTGGGCGCATCCGGTTTGAGGCCGACCTCGTCGTCGGGCACCTCGGAGCTTTGGGTGGGGGTGGGGAACAGGGTCGGCGACTGGCCGGTACCGGTCGGTCCGGTGGTCTCGGACGAGCCGGTGGTGGGTCCGGTCGGCGATGCGGTGGTCGGGGTGGTGGGTGGCACGGTCGAAGCGGTCGGTGACGGGGTCGTCGTTGCGGAGCTCACCGCCGGGGTGGACGCCCGCATGGGCTGTCCCACGATGGTGGCGCTGCAGGCGGCCACCAGCAGCAGGGCGGCGGCCAGCGCCGGCAGCAGCACCCGGGTGCGCGCCTGCGTCGCCCGCCGCGAGGACCGTCCCGCCGCCCGTGGGCCGTGCCGCCCGGTCATCCGCATCGCCGCTCCCCGTCCGGTGGCCACTCGCTGCCGCGGTCGCCGAGAAGTGTCATGGTCCGCCTCAGGATGATCGCACCGGTCAACCGGAGAAGAAGTCGAAGCAGGTGTCAATGGGATGTGTGACGCCGATGCCGAAGGCCTGCACCCGGTCGAAGATCGCCGTGGACCCGGCTCCGTTGGCGCCGCTGGCCGGAAGCGGCGAGTTGATCAGCTCGTACACCGCCTTGTCCAGGTCGGCGGGGGACAACGTCAGCTTCTTGGGTCCCTGCGGGTTACGCATCCAGCTCGCCCAGGTCCCGGCGTAACACAGCGCCCGCAGCCCCGCCTGGTCTCCCGTCACCGGCGCCTTGCCCGCCGCCTGGGCCGCCAGCGCGTACCGGCTGACCAGCAGCACGATGGCCGAGAAGTCGCCGTTGTAGGAGTCGAAACCCGCTGTGGGGGTGCCGATCCGTTGCAACTCCGGCAGGTCGTAGGTGACGGTGTTGGTCGGCGGGCAGTAGCTGACCGGGGTGCTCGCGGTGAATCCGTCACAGGCCGGCGGTGATCCGCCGGCGTAGCCGGTGAGGGTGGGCGGGCGGTACTGCGCTGTGGTCTTCCCGAAGTACTCGTTGACGGTGTCCGCCACGTCCGACAGCACCTGGTCGGTGATCGGCAGGCTGCCGGCGTTCTTCGGGTCCGGAATCTGGTGGAACGGCGACTCGGACACCCGGGCGTCCACCGACGCCTGATCGATGGTGCTGCAGTCCTTGACGCCGTTGGCGTAGCCCAGCGAGAAGGCATAGGTGCGGTCGAAGGCGTCACCGTGCGCGCCCTGGCCGGTGCCGTCGTCGGCCGACGGGTCACCGCCGGCGGGATCCCGCACCGCCAGCATGGTGTTCAGCGCCTGTCGCATGCCCTCGGACTCGTTGAAGTTGAAGTACGTCGAGTTGCCCTCGGACACCCAGCGCCAGTACGCGCCGGCGTAGCAGTCCGCCTGTTGCTCTCCCACCAGCACGGAATTCTTCGAGTCGTCGAACTTCAACTGGGTCTGCACCCGGTGCCCCATCTCGTGGGCGAACACCGTCGGCACCGACAGGATCCCGATGGAGTCGATCAGGTGCGGCAGCAACACCCCCCGGTCCCACACCACGGTGTCGCACGGCGGGCTGGCGTAGGCGGCGTTCTGGCTCTGGTACAGGCTGTGCTTGCAGATGGTGGCGTTCTTGTCCTGCGAATCGTAGGAGTAGAAGTGCTGTGGGGGCACGAACTTCTCGCCGAACGCCTGCGGGAAGGTCTGGGTGTAGAAGTCGATCACGTCGACCAGGGTGTCCTTGGCCAGTTGATCGGACTGGGTGTCCTGGTCGCCCGACACGGACAGCGCGGCGGTCGGTACGCCGGGCTTGAGCCCCACCTCGGAGTCCGGGATGCCGGAGGGTCCGACCGGGGCCACCGTGCCGCCGGTGGTAGGGACGCCACCGGATGTGGGCGTCCCGCCGGAGGTCGGCGGCGCGGTGCTGCCCATCGCGGCCGGCAGCACCGGGGTGCCGGCGATGGTGCTGGCGCACCCGGTCACCGTGACGGCGGCCAGGGCGAGCGCCGCGATGCCCAGCCGGGCGCGTTGCACAGACTTCATCAAGGCCCCTGTTCGGCTCTGGACCGGCGCCGACGGCACCGGGAGTGACGTGACGGTACCCGGAGGAATCGGTCGCTGTCCGGGAAATCGGCAGGTCGCTGCGTGCTCCGGTTCCGGGCGGAGGGCCGCGGCGGAGGGCCGCCGGGCGGGGGGCCGCCCGGCGGAGGTCTGCCGCGCGGTGGGCCGCCGCGAGGGCCGCGGCGCGGGGGCCGGCCGGTTCAGGCGCCGAAGCTCGGCTCCGCGCACTGCTGCGCGGCGTCCAGCACCCGCAGGATGTTGCCCGAGGTCAGCCCGGCCAGTTCGGCGTCACTCCAGCCCCGCCGGGCGAGTTCGGCCAGCAGGTTCGGATAGCTCGAGACGTCGTCCAACCCCTCCGGCAGCCCGGGCACCCCGTCGAAGTCGCCGCCCAGCCCCACGTGCGTCACGCCGGCCACCTCCCTGGCGTGCTCCACGTGGTCGGCCACCTGGGCCAGTGTGGCGGTCGGGGCGGGGTTGGCCTCCTGCCACGCCTGGTATTCGGCCTTGGCCTGCGGGTCGGGATCGGTGTCGTCGTCCGGAAGGCCGAGCCGGCGCCATTCCGTCCGGGCCCGGGCCGCGTGCTCGGCGCATTCGGCGGACACGAAGGCGGGCACGAAGGTGATCATGATGACGCCGTCGTTGGACGCCAGGGCGGCCAGCACGTCGTCCGGAGCGTCGCGGACGTGGTCGCACAGCGCCCGGCAGGAGGAATGCGAGAAGATCACCGGCGCCCGGGATGCGGCGAGGGCGTCGCGCATGGTGGACGGTGCCACGTGCGAGATGTCCACCAGCATGCCGATCCGGTTCATCTCGGCCACCACGTCACGACCGAAGTCGGTCAGCCCGCCGGCGACCGGCTCGTCGGTGGCCGCATCGGCCCACGGCACGTTCTGGTTGTGGGTCAGCGTCAGGTAGGCGACGCCCAGGGCCCGCAGGCAGCGCAGCACGGCCAGGGACGAGGCGATGCTGTGCCCGCCCTCCGCACCCATCAGGGCCGCGATGCGGCCGTCGGCGATGGCCGCCCGCACCTCATCCGCCGTCCGGGCTGCCCGGAACGTGTCGGGGTAGCGCTGCACGATGCGCCGGACGCAGTCGATCTGCTCCAGGGTCGCCACCACCGCTTCGGCCGGCGGCAGCGTGCCGGGCACGAAGACCGAGAAGAACTGCGCCCCCACCCCGCCGGCCCGCAGCCGCGCGATGTCGGTGTGCAGCTGCGGCTGGTGCTGGGCGATGTCCATGCGGTCCAGGTCGTAGTCGGCCTTCTCCCGCAGCGCCCAGGCGATGTCGTTGTGCCCGTCGAACACCGGGGCGGTGCGCAGCAGGGCGGCGATACGGGCGGTGGTCTCAGGGCCGGCGGTGAGGGTCATGACCGGCATCCTCGCACCGGCCGTCCGGACCGAGTACGCCCGCCCCGTGGTGCCGGAGCCCGCCAGAACGGGTCCCCGCGACCGCACCGACCCGGCCGACGCCGGTCAAGAAGTCGCAACTCGATGCCGGTCGGCGAGCCGTGACCTGGGAAAACGCAAACGCATGGCGCATCGAGTTGCGACTTTTCGGCGCTGCGGCCGTCGGCTACCCGGCGCGAGAGATGCGGGCCAGCCGGTCGGCCGCCTCGTCGATCACCTCGTCGGCCTTGCAGAAGGCGAACCGCACCAGGTGCGCCCCGTCCGCCGGGTCGTCGTAGAACACCTGGGTCGGCACCGCCACCACCCGGGCGAGCTGCGGTAGCTCCCGGCAGAAGGCCATGCCGTCGGTGCGGCCGAGCGGGCGGATGTCCGCCTGGACGAAGTATGTGCCGGCCGGCACCGACACGTCGAACCCGGCCGCCCGCAGCCCGGCACAGAGCCGATCGCGCTTGCGCTGCAGGTCATCTCGCAGGCCGGCCACCCAGGCCGACTCGCTGCGCAGCGCCTGTGCCACGGCCGGCTGGAACGGCGCGCCGCCCACGTAGGTGAGGAACTGCTTGGCGGCGCGGACCGCCGCCACCAGCGGTGCGGGCCCGCAGGCCCAGCCGATCTTCCACCCGGTGACGCTGAACGTCTTCCCGGCGCTGGACACCGTCACCGTCCGCTCGGCCATGTCGGGCAGCGTGCCGATCGGAATGTGCGGCGCGCCGTCGAAGGTCAGGTATTCGTACACCTCGTCGGTGACCACGATCAGGTCGTGCTCCACGGCGATCTGCGCGATGCCGGCCAGCTCGTCGTGGGTGAAGACGGTGCCGGTGGGGTTGTGCGGGCTGTTCAGTAGCAGCAGCCGGGTGCGGGCGGTGACGGCGTCCGCCAGCCGGTCCAGGTCCAGGGCGAACCGGCCGGTGCTGTCCCGGCGCAGCGGCACCGTCACCGGCCGGGCGCCGGACATCGCGGCGACCGCCGGGTAGGAGTCGTAATACGGCTCGATCAGCAGCACCTCGTCGCCGGGATCGGTCATGGCGATGACCGCCGCTGCGATCGCCTCGGTGGCTCCCACCGTCACCAGTACCTCGGTGTCCGGGTCGAACCGCTGACCCCGGTCGCGCTCGCGGGTGGCGGCGATGGCGGCGCGGAGTTCCGGGATGCCGGGGCCGGGAGGGTATTGGTTGGCGCCCTGTGCGATCGCCGCACGGGCCGCCTCCAGCATGGCCGGCGGGCCGTCGCTGTCCGGGAAGCCCTGCCCCAGGTTGATGGACCCCGTGGCCACCGCCAGCGCGGACATCTCGGCGAAGATGGTGCCGGTGAAGTGCTGCAGCCGCGGCGACAGCGCGGCGCGCCGTCGGGTCGGGGCAGTGGCGGTGACGGGGTCGGCGGGGCGGGAATCCATGGGGCATTCCTACCCCGCCGTCATGTCAGCTGCAGCGCCTGGTGCAGCTCCTCCCGCAACCGGTGCGCGCGGCCGGCCCGCCGGAATGCCCTGGCCAGCAGGAACGGGACGGCGAACACCATGAACAGCACGACCAGCAGCCCGATGACCAGGGAGATGGGATCGTCGCCGAGCGTCGTGAAGGCGCCGCTGACGCCACCGTCGGCCCGCTGCCCCACGTCCGCCATGCCCTGCTCACCGGGGGCCGGCACGATGACCTTGTGCCGGGCGCCATCCGACAGGGTGAGCGTCAGGGTGGTCCAGCCCAGAGAGGTTCCGGCCACCGGGAGCCAGTACCAGGTGCCGCCCCGTTCGGTCTGCAGGTGCGCGGCTCCGGGCTGGAGGTGCAGTGCCGCCACGGCGTTGCCCCAATGGATCATCCGCACGCCCGGCGGCAGCGGCTGCCGGCGGACGCTCTGGCGATGCTGGAGGTCCGCGGCCGCAGCCGCCCGTGCCTGTTGGCGGGCGGCGCGGCGGTCCGGGATCGGGGTCGTCGGCGGCGCCTGCCCCCACGATGACGTCACCGCAGGATGATGTCAGGGAGCGGCGCCGGCCGCGCGGATTTCGCCGGATGGATCTCGTACCTTCCGGTCGGTCCGCGTCACCGCTCGATGATGCCGGAGCCTGTACGCCCCAGCGTGCGGCCGGTGTTGCCCAGGTCGCTGGGGTAGTCGTTGGCGAAGTCGTCCGGCGGCCGGCGCGCGGTGCTCAGCCGGAACCGTACGGCCGGGTGATGATCTCCAGGTTGTGCCCGTCCGGGTCGGACCAGTAGACGCCGCGGCCGCCGTCGTTGTGGTTGATGGTGCCCGGTCGCTGATGGCCGGGGTCGGCCCAGAAGTCCAGGCCGCGATCCTGGATGCGCTGGAAGATCGCGTCGAACTCCTTCTCGGAGACCAGGAACGCGTAGTGCTGCGGGGAGATGTCCGGGCGGGCGTCCAGGAAGTCGAGCGACACGTCGTTGCTCAGCGGCACCACCATGAAGTGGCCGAAGGCTTCCGGTTCCGGTAGCCCGAGGATGTCCGCGTAGAAGCGGGCGGAGGCGGCGCGGTCGCGCACGTGCACGATGGTGTGGTTCAGGGTGACTGGCATCGGATCCTCCTTGATCGTGTGCGCGGTGATGGGGCGGGGGTCAGGCGTCCGCGAGATCGGTGAGGTCGGCGGCCCGCGCGGGCCCCGGCAGTTCCGCCATACCCGCGGGCCACGTCGGCCAGGAGTCGTTGGTCACGCTGATGCACGCTGGCATGGGGCCTCCCCGACGCAGGCAAGGTCCCAGGGTAGACCGGCGCGACGGCCCGGCAACCATGGCCGCTGGCCGATGCGCACTGGTGTCCGGCCCGGACGCCGTCCGTGGCCGGTGATGTCGGTGCGGCGCAGAAGGTTCAGCCCAGGTGACGCAGCGCCGGCCATTCCGCCGCCCAGGAACCGCGCGGCCCGGCACAGATCACGATCGGCGCGCCCCGCTCGTCATTGTCGATGCCGGCCGCGTTGTCGATCCGCCCGGCCGGCGCACAGTCACGAAGGTGCTCGGCCAATCCGGCAACCGGCAGTCCGACGGCGATCACCGGACCCGCACCCGCCGGCGGCGGCCCCCACAGGCCGTAGGCGTTGTGACCGCTGTAGGCGTGCGGCAGCCCGACCGCCGGCCCGTAGCGGTCGATGGCGCCCGCCTCACCGTAGTTGGCGGTGAGGACCACCACCGGTGCGTCTGCCGGCAAACGATGCCGCACCCGCGCGACCGACGCCACCAGATCGGGCCAGCCGATCGTCTCGCCCACATCGGGGTTCATCGCCACCACCGGGGCGACATCCCGAGACGGCAGCAGGGGCAGGGCGATCAGCGCTCCGGCCACCGCGCTGACCAGCAGCGCACCGGCCAGTGCCGCCGCCCGCACCCGGCGCCGCCCGCCGGACAGCCAGCCTTCCACCGGGACTGCGCCCGCCGCGATCAGCAGTGGTAGCAGACCGGCCAGGTAGTAGGGCTTTCCGCCGACCGCCATGAAGACCACCGCCAGCAGCGCCCAGGCCCAGCCGAGGAAACGCCACCGGCGCAGCGCGGGGTCGCGGAACAGCCGCACCAACCCGGCGATCCACACCGGCGCCAGCACGGGACCGGCCAGCAGCGCCTGGAACGGCACGATCTGCCACCACGGCGCGGAACTGGTCGACCCGCCGGCCGCGATCGACCGGGCGACCGCGAGCTGCGGCCAGCCGTGCAGCGCCTGCCACACCAGCCAGGGCGACCAGAGGATCGCGGCGAGCGCGGCACCAAACCACATGTACCGGTTGAGCGCCAGCCTCCGCGGCCCGCTGATCAGCGATCCGGCCAGCAGGGCGGCCGCCAGGAACGCCGGCAACGGCTTGTTCAGCAGCCCGACGCCGAGCACCGCCCCGATCAGCATCCACAGCCGGTCGGCGCCGGTACGCACCGCCCGGACCACCAGCCAACTGACCACGGTCCAGATCAGTAGGTCGAACGTCGAGGTGCTCAGCGTGTGGCCGGTGAACAGCACGATCACCGCCACCGCGGTCACCGCCGCGGCCAGCCGCTGTGCGCGGCGGCTCCCGCCGAGCTCCCCGGCGAGCAGCCCGGACAGCATCACGATGCCGCCGGCCGCCAGCGCCGACGGCACCCGCAGCACGGTCAGCGATCCAGGCGCGATCGCGTTCATCGCGTGGGCCAGCAGCGGCACCAACGGCCCCTGATCCGGATAGGCCGGAGCCAGATGCCGGCCCGCCGCGAGGAAGTACAACTCGTCGCGGTGATAGCCGTAGCCGGACGCGGCGGCCAGCAGCACCACCAGCTCGGCGGCCGCGATCAACAGCACGCCGAAATCCGGCGTGCGCAGCACCGGCACGGGTGCCGCCGGCTCGGACGAGCCGAACCGGGCGACCGGTGCGTCACGAACGCCTTGTGATGTTCCTCTCGCCGGCCCGGTCGTGGCGGGCCCGTCACCGTCGATGGCGGCTATCCCGCTGCGGATTCGCCGGACTCGGCCACGACCGCAGGCCCGACGTGGCCGCCGGTGCCGGCCGCGGGCAGCGGGTAGTCCGGCAGCTCGATCCGGGTGGCGAAGGCATCGGTCAGCGTGAGCATCGCCTTGAGCAGCAGCGGTGACCGGAACGTCAGGTTCCTGGTCGACATCCGGAACCTGGTGGGCGGGGCCAGGAACGGCCCGGCGCTGGCCGACTTGGACACCTTCGCGTATGGCCGGAATCGCTGCTCGTACCGGTGCAACGCCGCCCGATGATCCCCGTCGGAGAGAGCGAGTTCACCGGCCAGCACGTAGGCGGCGACCAGCGCCAGACCGGTCCCGAACCCGCCCAGGGTGTTGCCGTAGGCGGCGTCGCCGACCAGCACCACCCTGCCCTGCGAGTAGCGGTCCATCTGCACCCTGCTCAGCGAGTCCAGGTAGAACTCGCCACAATCGTCGAGCCTTCGCATCAGCTCGGCGGTGCGCCACCGGCCACCGGCGTATGCCGCGCGCAGGATCTCCTTCTGCTGTTCGGTGTCGTAGCGGTCATAGGTCAACTCCGGTGACCGGAAGACGAAGAACGCCGAGGCCTTCGACCCGCCGACCGCGATCATCCGGCCCGGCTCGTTGTACATCAGTCCCTCGCCGGGGACGTTCACCTCGGCCAGCGCGTAATAGTGGCCCAGGAACCGCACATAGTCCCGCTCGGGGCCGAACACCAGCCGCCGCACGTTGGAATGGATGCCGTCGGCTCCCACGACGAGGTCGACCGTTCGCGAAGCAGCGTGCTCGAACTCCACCCGCACCCCGGTCGGTGATTCCACGATCGAGTTGATCGAGTCGCCGAACAGGTACTCGCAGTCCGACGCGGTGCGCCGGTAGAGAATCTCGGACAGGTCGCCCCTGGCGATCTCGACGTCGCCGCCGGTGAATTGACCGGGGATCACCGCCAGTGTGCGGCCGGCCGCGTCGACCACCGTCTGGTCGTGTCCTCCGGTCTGCCGCGCCAGCACCTCCGACAGCAGATCCATGCGTTCCAAGACGGTGCGGTGCGTCGCGCCCTTGAAGTCGACGGCCTGGCCGCCCAGCCGCAGGCGCGGGGCCCGCTCCACCACGGTCACCTCAAAGCCGCAGCGCCGCAACCAGTACGCGATCGCCGGGCCGGCAATGCTGGCGCCCGAGACCACCACCCGGCGCCCCGTCACGGCAGCATCACCCCGGACGGGCGATGGCGCCCTACGATCCCCGCCTCGTCGAGCATGCGTCATCTCCATCTCTCGCGTCATCGGCGGCCGGTCGGTCGCCGGTGACCCCGAGCCCACCAGGCTTGGCCGCCCGGGCCAACGATTCGTCGTGGGCCGAATCGTTCAGACGCTCTGGTCGCCGGTTTTGGCGGGCCGGTAAGAGCCGGCGGGCCGTCAGCCGACGCCTCGATCGGCGTCGATCACCCCGG
>DASSTH010000161.1:0-3431 GCA_035708025.1 Nakamurella sp.
CTGCCGCTGGAGGTGGGCAAGGCCCCGGCACAGTCTGGGGCCCCGGCACCGGCCGAGCTGCTGGCCATGGTGGGTCTGTCGGGCCGTGAGAACGCGTATCCGCACGAGCTGTCCGGCGGCATGCGGCAACGGGTGTCGATCGCCCGGGCACTGATCTGCCAGCCCAAGGTGCTGTTGATGGACGAACCGTTCGGCGCGCTGGACGAGATCACCAGGGACCGGCTGAACGTCGAACTGCTGCGGATCTGGCAGGAGACCGGCACCACCGTCGTCTTTGTCACCCACTCCATACCGGAGGCGGTCTTCCTGTCCCAGCGGGTGGTGGTGATGTCCGCACATCCCGGTCGGGTCCGTGAGGTGGTGGACATCGACCTGCCGTACCCGCGCACCTCCGGCACCCGCGATCTTCCCCAGTTCTCCGCACTGGCCAGCCGGCTGCGGCACCTGCTGGAGGATTGCTCATGAGTGCCACCCTGCAGGCGCCCGCCACGGCCGCCCGGAACGTCACCGGCCGGCGCAAGCGCAGTTGGCTGCGCCGCTCCGCGCCGCCGGCGATCGCCATCGTGGGGCTGATCGCGCTGTGGTGGGCGATCGTCGCCGCGTTCTCCATCCCGAACTACATCGTGCCGTCACCGCTGGACGTGTTGACGTCGTTCCGCGACGACTACGACACCCTCCTGGAGAACCTGTGGCCGACGGCCATCGAGAGCGTCCTGGGCTTCCTGGTCGGCAACCTCGTCGCCATCGGCCTGGCGGTGGTGTTCGTGCACTGGAAGACGATGGAGCGCGCGTTCTTCCCGGTCGCGGTGTTCATCCGCACCGTGCCGATCGTGGCCATCGCCCCGATCCTGGTGGTGATCCTCGGGTACGGCTACTCGCCCAAGGTCATCATCGCCGCGCTGATCTCCTTCTTCCCGACGCTGGTGAACATGGTGCGCGGGTTGCAGGCGGTCGACCAGCAGTCGCTGGAACTGCTGCGGGTGCTCTCGGCCAGCCGGCCCGAGGTGTTCTTCAAGGTGCGGATGTACGCCTCGCTGCCGTACCTGTTCTCGTCGTTGAAGATCGCGGCGACCTCGTCGGTGATCGGCGCCATCGTGGCCGAGTGGGTGGGCTCCCAGGAGGGCCTTGGCTACCTGATAATCCAGGCCACCTACAACTTCCGGGTTCCGCTGCTGTGGGCGACCATGATCGTCGCGTCGATCTTCGCCACGGTGTTCTTCGCGGTGATCGGAATAGCCGAGAAGCTCGTTGTCACTTGGGACGCAAAGGAAGCCGCATGAGCACGTCTGCCATCACCGACGCCGACGACGTCGCCGAGGTCCCCATCGAGCAGGTGGCGGCGGACACCGTGCCGCTGCCGGCGCGCAGCGTGCCGGTGGTCGCCGAGTCGGAGGTCGTCGTGGTCGGCGGCGGCCCGGCGGGGGTGAGCGCCGCGGTGGCCGCCGCCCGGTCCGGCGCGTCGGTGACGCTGTTGGAGCGCTACTCCGCCCTGGGCGGGCTGGCCTCCGGCGGGATGGTGCTGGTGCTGGACGACATGTGCAACGGCCGGGAGATCACCGTCACCGGGATCGTCTCGGAGTACGTCGACCGGCTGGAGACGTTGGGTCTGGCGGTGAGCCCGCCGGAGTCCGACCGGTACTCCTCGCCGGAGATGTGGGCCCGCTGGGGCCGCTGGGGCACCTTCGACTTCCAGTCGCACGTCACGCCGAAGCCGATCTGCTACGCGGTCTCCTTCGACCCGGACGGCTGGAAGCGGGTCTCCAACGACCTGATCCAGGAGAGTGGGGTGAACCTGCGGCTGCACAGCTGGTTCTCCCAACCGATCATCACCGACGGCCGGATGAGCGGCGTGGTGGTGGAGACCAAGTCCGGTCCGCAGGCCATCCGCGGCCAGGTGGTGATCGACACCACCGGTGACATCGACGTGGCCTCCCGTGCCGGTGCGGAGTACGTGCACGACAAATACCTGGTGACACTGGTGTTCCGGCTGGCCGGGGTGGACACCGACGCGGCCGAGGCCTACGAACAGGCCCACCCGCGGGAGACCAGGGCCATCAATCGCAAGATCAAGCGGATCCTGGGTGGCGCCTGGGAGCTGTGGTGGTTGAAGACCCCGTCCCCCGGGGTGGTGTTGTGCAACTGCCCGCACCTGACCGGCTTCGACGGCGCGGATCCGGTGTCGTTGACCATGGCGGAGTTCGAAGCGCGCGAACGGATCGCGGCCGCGCTGGAGGTGATCCGCCAGGAACTGCCCGGTTTCGAGAAGTGCTACCTGATGGACGTCGCGCAGCAGATCGGCGTGCGGCAGACCCGGCTGCTGCGCGGCGAGTACGTCGTCACCAAGGACGACGTCACCACCCGGCGGCACTTCGCCGACTCGGTGGCGCGCGGCCGGGACTACTACACCCCGTACCGCGCCCTGCTGCCACGCGGCGTCGACCAGCTGCTGGTGGCCGGCCGGCACTACTCGGCCACCCCGCAGGCGCAACGCATGTCGCGGGAGATCCCGCCGTGCATGGCGATGGGCCAGGCGGCCGGCATCGCCGGGGCGCTGGCGGTGCGCGGCGACGCCCTGGTCCGGGACGTGCCGGCATCGCTGATCCAAAGCGGGATGCGCGACCAGGGCGCGGATCCCGGTGACGTGCCCTCCGCCAACGCCACTATCGACGAGGAGATGGAGCTGAGTTCATGACGGAGCAGGTGCTGCCGCTGGACGGCATCGTGGTACTGGACTTCACCCAGGTGATGCTGGGACCGTGCGCGACCCAGGTTCTGGGCGACTTCGGCGCCGATGTGATCAAGATCGAGAAACCGGGATCGGGCGACCTGTCGCGCACCTCCTTCCGGGCGGACGGCGGCGAGCACGACCCGATCTTCTGGTCGCTCAACCGCAACAAGCGCAGCGTGGTGCTGGACACCCGGTCCGAGGAGGGCAAGGCCGCCGTGCTGGCGCTGGCCCGCCGCGCGGACGTCGTGGTGTCCAACTTCCGGCCGGGCGTGATGGACCGCATGGGATTCGGGTACCAGGCGCTGTCCGAGTTGAACCCGCGGCTGATCTGGGCGCAGGGCACCGGCTTCGGCGACAGCGGCCCGTACCGGCACAAGGGCGGCCAGGACATCCTGGCGCAGGCGTACACCGGCGTGATGTACCGCCGGCCGGACCCGGACGACGAGTTCAAGATCTACGCCACCACGCTGGGCGACTTCTCCGCCGGCATGCACCTGGTGCAGGGCGTGCTGCTGGCGCTGCTGGCCCGGGAACGCACCGGCCGCGGCCAGAAGGTGGAGGTCTCGCTGTACGACTCGATGCTGTCGGCGCAGATGCAGGAGGCCTGCATGCAGCTCAACCGCGGCTTCGGGGTCAACTGGGGTGCGATGCCGCTGTCCGGGGTCTTCCCCACCACCGACGGCGCGGTGTGCATGGTCGGCGC
>DASSTH010000162.1:0-12235 GCA_035708025.1 Nakamurella sp.
ACACCGACCCGCGGAGTCCGGACAACCCCGGCGACAACAGCGCGGGGAGCACGGGCATCGACCACCCCGCCACCTCCGCCGACACCCCCATCGACCCGCGGAGTCCGGGCGCCATCGACGCCGACACCCCCACCGCGGCCCACCTCGCCGAACCCGCCACCCAGGACGAGCCCGCCGAACCCGCCGCCGGGGACGAGCCCGCCGGACCCCGTGACGGCACCGCTGGCGAAAGCGGGGTGTGGCGGGGGTTGAGCCGACACGGCAGACGCCCGCACCTGATCGTCACCGTCGGCATGTCCACCCTGGCCGGCCTGGACCGGCTTCCCGGACAGCTGGCCGGGCACGGCGCGATCACCGCGGAACTGGCCCTCACCCTGGCCGAGGCCTACCAAACCCTCACCCTGGTCGGCATCAACCCCGGCACCGGAACCGCCGCCGCCGTCAGCCACACCATCTACCGGCCCCGCCAACACCTCACCGACCAGATCGCCGCTCTGGTCGGCACCTGCACCTTCCCGTCCTGCCGACAACCCGGCTGGCGCTGCGACACCGACCACCGCGTCCCGTTCGACCACACCGACCCCGACGCCGGCGGCAAGACCACCCTGTGGGACTGCGACCCGCAATGCCGCCGACACCACCTGTTCAAGACCCACGCCCACTGGCTCGTCGAAGGCCGACCCGACCGGTGCATCCAATTCACCAGCCCCACCGGGCACACCTACCTCACCCGCCCGCACGAATACACCCTGCCCGGCGAAACCACCCAGCCCGAACTCATCACGCTGATGCGGCCGGCATCCACGCCGACCTTCGCACCGACCGCCAGCACGGACACCCCTGACCACCCCGGCGGCGACCCGCCGGTGACGTCCAAGCTCGCGGCGCAGGTCCGGAAGTACCTGCACGCACAGCACGAGCAGGAGCGACAACTCGCCCGCAACCGCGCCGTCCATCACCGCATGAGCCACCTGATGAACGGCGACGCCCTCGACGCGTGGCCCACACCAAACGCCAAGCCCGGCAGTGGACGCAACGAGCCAACCCGGCCCGGCGGCACCAGCCGGCCCGGGACCATCGGCGCCAGCGGGCGCGGGACCATCGGACCGGACAGCAGGGCGCTCTGCGCCCCCGGACAAGGCAATCCCGGACCACCGAGTGCCAACAATCCCGCCCACACCCGTCGGCGGCGGCTCACCAGACGCGAGCGCACCGCCGCCAACGCCGTGGAACGGGCCATTCGCATCGCCAACGGAGAACCCGACCCGGCGGACGAGCCCCCACCCTTCTGACCGCTGCGTGCCGGATCGGGCTAGACGACCCTCGTCGGGAGGCGCCGTCCGGTCCGCGCCGTGTCGATGCCGATGCCGATGCCGATGCCGATGCCGACGGTCATGGTCACCGCGATGCGCCGGCAGTTGACCCCGGCCGTGCCGGTCACCGCGACGCGCCGGCGGGTGACCCCGGCCGTGCCGGCACCGTCACGCTGACTTCCAACCCGCCACCCGGAACCGCTGTCGCCTGGGCGGTTCCACCGTGCGCCTGAGCGATAGCTCGCACGATCGACAGACCCAGACCCGTGCCCGCCCGGCCGGTCCGGGAGCGGCCCTGTCGGAACGGCTCGAACAATTGCGCCGCGGTAGCCGGATCCACCTCCGGCCCGGATGCCGCCACCGTCAACCAGGCATCGCCGTCACGCACGCCCGTGTCAACCCGGATCCAGCCGCCGGACACGTTGTGCCGCACCGCGTTCTCCACCAGGTTGCCCGCCAGGCGATCCAGCAGCACCCGGTCACCCACCACCGGGGCCGATCTCGCCGATACCATCACCGCAAGATCCTTCGCGGCGCGGTCGGCCGCGACGGCCGCCAATGCTGGGCCCGGCAGGTCCGCCAGATCTACCTCCCGGCGTTCGGTCAGGCCGCGGGCCTGCGTGCGGGCCAGCAACAACAGTGCCGAGACCAGAGCGTCGGCCCGTTCGGTGGCCTGCCTCGCCACCTCGCCCATCCGCCGCAGGTCCGCCACTGTGGCCGCGGGATCGGCCAGCGTGACGTCGATCTCGGTGCGGATCACCGCCAGCGGGGTGCGCAGTTCGTGCGAGGCATTGGCCACGAAGCGGCGCTCGGCGTCGAAGGCCGCCTGCAACCGATCGGTCATCTCGTCGAACGTGTCGGCCAGCAGCGCGACCTCGTCACGCGGACCGGACAGCGAGATCCGTTGATCCAGAGACGATTCCGACAACGTGCGGGCAGCGCGGGTGAGCGTCGCGAGCGGTCGCAGCGCCCGCCCGACCAGCACCCACGACACCACAGCCCCGGCGATCACCTCCACCGCGAACGCGATCAGCCCCACCACCAGCACGGTCCGACGGCCCTGCTCCGTCACCTCCGCGGTGACGGCGGCGGCGTCGGTCATCGTGCCGTTGACCATCACCGGCGTCCCGGGCGGCAGCTGCGGCAGGGCACCGACCACGCGTGCCACCAGCAGGTACGCCAGCGCCAGCAGCAGCCCACCCACCAGCGCCAGCAGCGCGGTGAACAGCAGCGTCAGGCGCAACCGCAGGCCGCCACGGGCGACCTCACCGGACGATCGGTGCGCGGCAATCGGCTCGGCGGGAGCGGGACGCGCCGTCGGGTCGGCGCGGTGCGCGGCGGTCCGATCAGCGTGGTTCATCCGCGGCACCGGCGCCGTCGGCCGCACGCCCCGGATGGGACGGCTCGGCGATCCGGTAGCCGGCCCCGACCACGGTGTCGATCACTCCGGGCTCACCGAGCTTGCGCCGCAACGTCATCACCGTCACCCGCACCGTGGTGGTGAACGGGTCGGCGTTCTCGTCCCACACCCGCTCCAGCAGTTCCTCGCTGGACACCACGGCCCCGTCCGCCGACAGCAGCACCTCGAGGACGCCGAACTCCTTGCGGGTCAACTCCACCGGGGCGCCGTCGCGCAGCACGGTCCGGCGGGACGGATCCAACTCGATGCCGGCGGCCCGCAACACCGGCGGCGTGGCCGGCGTGGAGCGGCGCCCCAGCGCCCGCACCCGGGCCACCAGTTCGGCGAACGCGAACGGCTTGGCCAGGTAGTCGTCGGCCCCGAGCGACAGGCCCTGCACCTTCTGGTCGATGCCGGCCGCGGCGGTCAGCAGCAGTACCCGGGTCAGGCTGCCGGAGTCGATCAGATCGGCCAGCAGGTCGTCGCCGTGCATGCCCGGCAGGTCCCGGTCCAGCACCAGCACGTCGTAGCGGGTGATGCTGGCCTTCTGGTGGCCGTCCGTGCCGTCGTAGGCGACGTCCACCGCCATGCCCTCGGCACGCAGCCCGCGGGCGATGGCGTCGGCCAGCGGCACCTCGTCCTCCACCACCAGCACCCGCACCGCTATCCCCCGTCCCGCGCGCTGGGCTGCACGACGGCGTCCTCCTCGAACGCGGCCACCAGCTCGGTGATCCGCCGGGCCACCGCCTGCACCGACAACCCCAGCCCGTCCAGCAGTTCGTCCCGCGACCCGGCCTCTAGGAATTCCTGCGGCAGCGCCAACACCGTCACCGGGATGCCGGACGCGGACAGCCGGTCCGCCACGGCGGCGCCGACGCCCCCGGACCTGATGCCGTCCTCGACGGTGACGACGATCCGGTGCTCGCGCGCGAGTTCCTCGATCTCCGCCGGGACCGGCAGCACCCACCGTGGGTCCACCACGGTGACCCCGATGCCCTGGTCCGCCAACCGGGAGGCCGCCTGCACCGCGGTCCCGGCGAACGGCCCGATGCCCACCAGCAGCACATCCGCGGAGCGCTCCGGACCCGGTTCGGCCAGCACGTCGACCACGCCCCGCCGATGCACGGCGGGCACCGCCGGCGGCACCATGCCCTTCGGCCACCGCAGCAGTGTGGGACCGTCCGCGACGGCCAGCGCCTCGGCCAGTTCGGCCCCCAGGCTCGGCGCGTCCCGGGGCGCCGCCACCCGCAGCCCGGGCACCAGGCCGGCCAGCGCGAGGTCCCACATCCCGTGGTGGCTCGGCCCGTCCGGACCCGTCACGCCCGCGCGGTCCAGCACCACCGTCACCGGCAGCCGGTGCAGGGCGCAGTCCATCATCAACTGGTCGAACGCCCGGTTCAGGAACGTCGCGTACACCGCCACCACCGGGTGCATGCCGCCCATGGCCAGCCCCGCGGCCGAGGTGACGGCGTGCTGCTCGGCGATCCCGACGTCGAACACCCGCTCCGGGAACGCTCTGGCGAATGCGTCCAATCCGGTCGGCCCGCGCATCGCCGCGGTCACCGCGACCAGGTCCGGTCGCTGCGTCCCGGCCAGCACCAACTCCCGGCCGAACACCTCGGTCCAGCTGGTGCCCTTGCGCGGCAGCGGGGTCCCGGTGGCCGGATCGAACGCCGGCGGGGAGTGCATCAGCTCGGCGTCGTCGTGCTCGGCCGGCGGATAGCCCTGCCCCTTGCGGGTCAGGCAGTGCACCAGCACCGGGCCACGGAAGTTGCGCGCCTGCCGCAGCGCGCGTTCCAGCGCCGCCACGTCGTGACCGTCGATCGGCCCCAGGTACTTCAGGCCCAGGTCGGAGAACAACGTCTGCGGCAGCAACCAGTCCTTCACCGCCGACTTGGCGGCGTGCAGCATGCCGTACAACGGCCGTCCCACCACGGGCGCCCGCGGCAGGGTGGACTTCACCCGGTGCAGCAGCCGCTCGTATCCCGGGCGCAGCCGCAGCGCCGCCAGCCGCTCCGCCATGCCGCCGGTGGTGGGCGCATAGGACCGGCCGTTGTCGTTCAGCACGATCACCACCGGCCGGTCCTTGGCGGCGGCGATGTTGTTCAGCGCCTCCCAGGCCATCCCGCCGGTCAGCGCACCGTCCCCGATCACCGCCACCACGGTGCGGTAGCGCTCGCCACGCAGCGCGAACGCCTTGGCCAGCCCGTCGGCGTACGCCAGCGAAGTGGAGGCGTGCGAGTTCTCCACCCAGTCGTGCTCGGACTCGGCACGGCTCGGATAGCCGGACAGCCCCTTGTGCGAGCGCAGCGTGTCGAAGTCATCGGCCCGTCCGGTGACGATCTTGTGCACATACGCCTGATGGCCGACGTCGAAGATGATCGGGTCGGACGGCGAGTCGAACACCCGGTGCAGCGCCAGGGTGAGTTCCACCACACCCAGGTTGGGGCCCAGGTGGCCGCCCACCCGCGACACCTTCTCCACCAGGAAGGCCCGGATGTCCGCGGCGACCTGCTCCAGTTCCGCAAGACCCAACGCACGGAGGGCGGCGGGCGAACCGACCCGGCGCAGTGTCGACACCCAGCCTCCCGTACGTCACGCAATGCCTCGACAGAACGCCTGTGACGGTACCGCCGCGCCGGGCCGGACGCGCGCGTCGGGGCGGGCTGCGCCGATCGGGCGGTGGGCACCACCCGCGTGCCGACCCGTCCGGCGCCACCGGCGCGCTAGGTTCGAGTCTTGTGAATCCACTGCTGCGCGGGGCGGCTGCGCCGCTTGTCGTCGGGCACCGCGGAGCCGCGGCGGTCGCCCCCGAGAACACCATGCCGGCGTTCGACGCCGCCTGGGCGGCCGGCGCGGCATGGATCGAGGCGGACGTCCAGCCCACCGCCGACGGCGTGCCGGTGATGTTGCACGACGACGATGTGGACCGCACCACCAACGGCCGCGGTCCGGTCCGCTCCATCGGCCGCGACGCGCTGGAGCAGCTGGACGCGGGTGCATGGTTCGGGCCGCAGTTCGCCGGCACCCGGGTGCCGCTGCTGGACCAGCTGCTCGGCACCATCACCGCGGGCCGCTCGCTGCTGCTGGAGATCAAGGGCCCGCACACCCGGCGCCAGCTGGAGACCGTGATCGAGGCCATCGCGGCCCGGCGGCCGGCCGGCACGGTGTTCCTGGAGTCGTTCGAGGTGCCCGCGCTGGAGCTGGTCCGGCAACTGCTGCCCACCGAGCCGGTCGGGCTGCTGGTGGAGCGGATCGGTGACGACCCGGTCGCGGACTGCCGGCGGCTGGGCGCCACCGCCTACAACCCGCACGTGCTGGACCTGCTGGACCATCCGGACCTGGTCGCCGAACTGCACGAGTCGGGAATCGCGGTGATGGTGTGGACCGCCGACCACCCCGAGCTGTGGGCGGCGCTGACCGAACTCGGCGTGGACGCGATCATCACCAACGATCCGGGCGCGCTGGTCACCTGGCAGGCCGCCCGTCAGGTCTGAGGCGGTGGCGGTGCCGGCCCAGGAGTACAGAGGCCACTCGGTCTCGCCGCACCGACCGCACCGCCGTCTACCCTGACCGTCATGTGCCGCAACATCACCGCCCTGCGCGGACTCGAGCCACCGGCCACCGACGAGGAGATCACCGCGGCGGCCCTGCAGTACGTGCGCAAGGTCGCCGGCCTGACGTCGATCTCGGCCGTCACGCGGCCGGCGGTGGACGCCGCGGTCGCCGAGATCGCCGCCACCACCGAACGGCTGCTGGCCGCGCTGCCGGACCGCCGGGTGCCGCCGAAGAAGGAGCCCCCGCTGCGCCGGCTGGCAGCCGCGCACAGCCACTGACCGACCCGCCCGCCCCCACGGCTGCCGCGCGCGTTCAGGCGGGCACGAACCGGGCGATGCATTCGGTGTGGTGGGTCTGCGGGAACGCGTCGAAGGCCCGCAGCAGGTCCATCCGGTACCCGGCGGCGGCCAGTGCCGCGGTGTCCCGCGCCAGCGCGGCCGGATCGCACGCCACGTACACGATCACGGTGGGGGCGCGCTCGGCGATCGCCCGGCACACCGCCGGCCCGGCCCCGGATCGCGGCGGGTCCAGCACGACCGCGTGGACGGGGCCGGCCAGCCCGTGTGGAGGGTTCTTCGCGGCAAGAGCGGCATCGACCCGTGCCTGCAGGGCCAGCGCCTGCGGCAGCTCGCGGAGGTTGAGTGCCGCCAGGGTGGACGCCTCCCGGTCATGCTCCACGGTGGTGACGCGGCCGCGGGGGCCGACCAGGTCGGCCAGCACTGCCGCGAACAGCCCCACCCCGCCGTACAGGTCCCACGCAGTACCGCCGGTCAGGTCGACCTCGGCCAGCGCGTCGGCGACCGCCGCGCACAGCACGTCGGCGGCGTGCGCGTGGGCCTGCCAGAAGCCGGTGGCGCCCACCGCGAACGGTCGTCCCGCCGCGTGTTCCACCAGATCGCCCGCCGTGGACGCCGGTCCGGTCCGCACCGGCCGGCCCGCGCGCAGCCAGGCCACCGCCGGCGGACCGTCCGCCGTGCGGGTCAGCACCACCTCGTCGGCCGCGCGCGGCTGGCGGAGCCGCATCGCCGCCTCGGTCAACCCGGGCGCCGCGATCAGGCACGGCTCCTCGGCGGATATCCCGACGACCGCGTGCGACCGGTACCGGCGCGGCCCGATCCGCCCGTCACCGGCCGCCGTGTCCACCGCCCAGCGGACCCGGGTGCGCCAGCCGAATCCGTCACCGGGCAACGGCTCCACCGTCACCGGCCGGTCCAGGCCGGCCAGCCGACGCAGCTGCTCGGCCACCACCGCCGCCTTCAGCTCGCGCTGCAACTCCGGCGCCGCGTGCTGGAAGTCGCAGCCGCCGCAGCCGCCGGGCCGGAAATGCCCGCACGGCGGGTCGACCCGGCGCGGGTCGGTCCGCAGGATCGTCACCGCATCGCCGCGGCAGAACGAGCCGGGCCGCACCTCGGTGATGCGCACCAGCGCCCGCTCCCCCGGCAGCGCGTGCCGGACGAACACCACCCGGCCACCCGGACCCCCGGATCGCGCCACGCAGATCCCCCCGTGCGCCACCGGCCCGATGTCCAGCTCGACCTCGTCACCGACGGCCAGCCCGTCACCCGGGCGGTTCGGGTCGCCCGGCGCCGGACCGGTCACCGGCGGCGCGGCCGGGTGGAGCGGCGGCCCTTGCGCGGGTCCGCCCCGCTCGCCCCGTCACCGGACACCTGGCCGAACCATCCGGTGCGCGGTTCCGGCTCACCGGGCCGCATCCCGCCACCGGCCTGCGGCCCGCGCAGCGACGCGCCGCGCCGGGCGGCCGCGCTCTCCTCCTGACGCATCCGCTGGTCGGCCACCGTCGAGCTGGTCAACTGCCAGGGCACGCTGGTCACCATCACGCCCGGGGTGAACAGCAGCCGGCCCTTCAGCCGCAGCGCGGACTGGTTGTGCAACAACTGCTCCCACCAGTGCCCCACCACGTACTCCGGGATGAACACCGTCACCACGTCGCGCGGCGCGTCGTTACGCACCCGGCGCACATAGTCCAGGATCGGCCGGGTGATCTCCCGGAACGGCGAGTCGATCACCTTCAGCGGCACCGGGATCTGCCGGTCCTCCCATTCCCGGGCCAGCGCCGCGGTGTCGTCGGGGTCGACGTTCACCGTCACCGCCTCCAGCAGGTCCGGCCGGGTCGCCCGGGCGTAGGCCAGCGCCCGCAGCGTCGGCAGGTGCAGCTTGGACACCAGCACGATGCCGTGGATGCGGCTGGGCAGCACCAGGTCCTGTTCCCGGCCGGCCAGCTCGATGGCCACCCGGCGGTAGTGCCGGTGGATGCCCTTCATGGTGAAGAAGATGATCACCATGGCCAGGATGGCGATCCACGCCCCGGCCAGGAACTTGGTGATCAGCACGATCACCAGCACCGCCGCGGTGCAGCAGAAGCCGACCGCGTTGATCAGCTGGGAGCGGCGCATCCGCAGCCGGGCGGCCCGGTCCTTCTCGGTGCGCAGCAGCCGGTTCCAGTGCCGCAGCATGCCTGCCTGCGAGCAGGTGAACGACACGAACACCCCGACGATGTACAGCTGGATCAGGCTGGACACGTTGGCCTCGAACGCGATGATCAGCGCCAGCGCCACCACGGCCAGGAAGACGATGCCGTTGGAGAACGCCAGCCGGTCGCCGCGGGTGTGCAGCTGGCGGGGCAGGAACTGGTCCTGCGCCAGGATCGAGCTCAGCACCGGGAAGCCGTTGAACGCGGTGTTGCAGGCCAGCATCAGGATGATCCCGGTGGTGAACGAGACCACGTAGTAGCCGACCGGGAAGCCGTCGAACACCGCCCGGGCGATCTGCACCACCAGGGTGTTCTGGTGGTAACCGTCCGGGGCGCCGGTCAGCTGCACGCCCGGGGCGGCCAGGTGCACCTTGGTGATCATGGCCATCGCCACCAGGCCGACCAGCATGGACACCGCGAGCAGACCCATCATGGCCAGCGTGGTGGCGGCGTTGCGCGACTTGGGCTTGCGGAAGGCCGGCACCCCGTTGGAGATGGCCTCCACCCCGGTCAGCGCGGCCGACCCGGAGGAGAACGAGCGCAGCAGCAGGAACACCAGGGCGAGACCGGCGTAGTCGCCGGTGGCCTTGACGCCGAAGTCCGCGCTGGGTGCCAGTTGGGTGTCGCCGAGGGCGAACTTCACCAGCCCGGTGATCACCATCACCAGGATGGAGATGATGAAGGCGTACACCGGAACGGCGAAGGCCTTGCCGGACTCCCTGATCCCCCGCAGGTTCAGCGCGGTGACCAGCACGATGATGGCCACCGAGAAGATCACCGGATGCTCGCCGACCACGCCGATCGCCGAGCCGATGTTGGCCACCCCGGAGGCGGTGGACACCGCGACCGTCAGGATGTAGTCCACCAGCAGGGCGCTGCCCACGGTCAGCCCGAAGTTGGGCCCGAGGTTCTTGGTGGCGACCTCGTAGTCCCCGCCCCCGCTGGGGTAGGCGTGCACGTTCTGCCGGTAGGAGGCGACCACCACCAGCATGACCAACGCCACCACGCCGGCGATCCACGGGGCGAACACGAAGGCCGACAACCCCGCCACGGACAGCGTCGCGAAGATCTCCTCGGGGGCGTAGGCCACCGACGACAGGGCGTCCGAGGCGAACACCGGCAGGGCGATCCGCTTGGGCAGCAGGGTGTGCGCGAGCCGGTCGCTGCGGAAAGGCTGCCCCACCAGCAGGCGCTTGGCAGCCGTCGTCAGCTTCGACACAACCGGTCAGCCTACGGGGGACGGCCAGGATAGATTGCAACACGACCGGTCGCGCCGCCCATGCGCACCGGCCCGCGGACAGGCAGGGGGCAGGAGCACGTGCACATCGTGATCATGGGCTGCGGGCGGGTCGGCTCGCTGCTCGCCCGGCAGCTGTCGGCCGGCGGTCACTCGGTGGCGGTGATCGACCGCGAGGCCGAGGCGTTCCGCCGGCTGGGCCCGGACTTCCGGGGGGCACAGGTGCTCGGGGTCGGCTTCGACCGGGACACCCTGATCCAGGCCCGCATCACCGAGGCGCACGCCTTCGCCGCGGTGTCCTCCGGCGACAACTCCAACATCATCGCCGCGCGGGTGGCCCGCGAGCAGTTCGGGGTGGCCACGGTGGTGGCCAGGATCTACGACCAGCGCCGCGCCGAGGTGTACGAGCGGCTGGGCATCCCCACCGTCGCCACGGTGCCGTGGACCGCCGACCGGTTGATGCGGGCCATCATCCCGGACGGCGTGATCAGCGAGTGGCGCGATCCCACCGGCAAGGTGGCCATCGTCGCGCTGCCGTACCACGCGGCGTGGATCGGCCGGCCGCTGCGCGAACTGGAGCAGGCGTGCGGCGCGCACGCCTCGTTCGTCATCCGGTTCGGCGAGGCGCTGCTGCCCTCGGAGAGCACAGTGGTGCAGGACGGTGACGTGATCTACGCGGCGGTGCTGTCGGCCGATCTGATGGTGGTGGCCGACCGGGCCGCCGCGCTTCCGGCGGGGGGCCAGTCATGAGGATCGCCATCGCCGGGGCCGGCTCGGTGGGCCGCTCCATCGCCGCCGAGCTGGTGGACAACGGCCACCAGGTGATGCTCATCGACCGGGACCACGAGGCGATCAGGCCGGAGCGGATCGAGGCCGCCGAGTGGGTACAGGCGGACGCCTGCGAGCTCAGCTCGCTGGAGGAGGCCGGGCTGCAGACCTGCGACGTGGTGATCGCCTGCACCGGTGACGACAAGGTCAACCTGGTGGTCGCGCTGCTGGCCAAGACCGAGTTCGCGGTGGCCCGGGTGGTCGGCCGGGTGAACGACCCCCGCAACGAGTGGCTGTTCAACGAGTCCTGGGGGGTGGACGTCGCCGTGTCCACCCCGCGGATCCTGGCGGCCCTGGTCGAGGAGGCGGTGACGGTGGGCGACCTGGTGCGGCTGTTCACCCTGCGCCAGGGCCAGGCCAACCTGGTGGAGGTGACGCTGCCGCCGGGCGCGGCCATTGCCGGCCACCCGGTGCGCGACCTGCGGCTGCCGCGGGATTCGGCGTTGGTGACGATCCTGCGCGGTGGCCGGGTGATCGTGCCGCAACCGGACGAGCCGCTGGAGGCCGGCGACGAGTTGCTGTTCGTGGCCGCCAGCGAGGTGGAGGACGACGTCCGCCGGGCGCTGGGCTGAGCAGATCTCTCGTCACCCGTAGCGCGGTCTTCGCACGACACGCCGGCGGTCAGCGGTGTGGCGCGACAAGAACCCGCTACGCCTGGCTGTCCGGCGACTCGCGCCTGCGGCGGAACGGGGCGGGCAGGCGCATCCCGCTGGCCGTCCCGACGATCAGCACGGTGGCCACGATCGCCACGATGAACAGCGGGTAGCCCATGGCAAGCCGGGCGAACGCCAGCCAGCCCACCTGGTCGGCTCCGTACAGCCACTGCTGCACCGCGTACCGGGCCGCGAACACGGCGACCCAGACCAGCGTGGCTGCGTCGTAGCGATGCAGCAGGTGCCGGTCGCGGCGCCAGCCGGTCCCCCGACCGTTGAGCCCCTCCCAGGCCACGCCGATCAGCGGCCAGCGCACCAGCACCGAGGCCAACAACACTCCGCCGTACAGCAGATAGGTCCAGATGCCGAACAGGAAGTAGCCGCGGGCCGACCCCACCCGGTGCGCGATGTAGGCGGCGACGCCCACCGCGACCAGCCCGCCGAGCGCCTGTGTCACCGGTTTGCGCCGCACCAGCCGCAAGATCGCGATCAACACCCCGGCGGACAACGCGGCGACGATGCCGGCGGTCAGCCCGGCCAGCAGGTTGACGATGACGAACACCACCACGGGCAGGCCGGAGTCGACCATGCCCATCGGGCCGCCCATCTGGTCCAGCAGGGTGGGACGCGCCTCGGCGGTGTCCTCGTCACCGGCGCCGGCCTGCGCGGGCTGTTCGCTCCGCGCTCCGCTCACCGGCACTGCGACGCCGTCGCGACGCGCCCCGCTCGCTTCGGCCTCGCTCACAGTGCCCGATT
>DASSTH010000163.1:0-4848 GCA_035708025.1 Nakamurella sp.
AGACCAGGTGATCGATCTGCACCAGCGTCGAAGTGCTGGGCCCGCGCCGAAAGTCGATGACCGCGCCGGAGTACGGGTCGTGCAGCAGGCCGGACAGCACCGCGCACCCGTGCGAACCGGGCTTGAGCACCACCGCGGACAGGTCGCGTCGCAGGATGTCGTTGCGGGTGTCGCATCCGTTGTGGCCGCTGGCGACGGTGACGTCGTCGGTCCAGGTCTCGCCGAACTGGGCGCGGCTGTAGCCGGTCTTGGGCGCCCGGCCCTTGACCGGCAACGTGGCGAGCAGGGCGGCGGCCGCGGTCGCCGCGGGCCCGTCGGTCACCGGGGATGCGGTGGCCGCGACGGGCAGGCCGGACGCCGTCGCCGCGGAGGCTGCCCCGGCGCCGGGTCCGCCGCCGGTGGGTCGGTTCCCCGGCCGGCCCGTCACCGGCTGCGGCGAAACGCCGGAGGACCGGACGACCGTCGGCGTGACGTCCTGCGCGGACGACGCCCGGGCGGCTCCGGCCGGGCCGCGGCCGTCGCCACCGGCACCGGCGATCAGCGCCACTGTGGCCGTCACCAGCACGCCGGCCAGGAATCCCGCTGCCACGTGCCGGGCGGTGCGTCGGCGGGCCGGAGGCGCGGGTGATTCGGTCATGGCCAGCACATCGCATCAGTTCCGGCCGGCAATGGCCAGCCCCGGCCGCCGTGATCGCTCAGGCTAGCGGGAAGTGACAGGCGACCCCGCTGCCGGACGGGTCCGCGAGCGGCGGGACCCGGTCGGCGCACACCGGTGCGTTCCGGGTGCGTGAGTGGGCCGATGGGGCAACGGGTGTGGAAGCGGCAGCCGGGCGGCGGGTGGTGCGGGTCCGGCAGGTCCCCGGACAGCCGCACCCGCTGCGGCCGGGCCACCGCCAGGCTGGGCGAGGCGTCCAACAGCGCCCGGGTGTACGGGTGACGGGGCTCCCGGTACAGGCTCTCGTCCCCGTTTTCCACGATCCGGCCCAGGTACACCACCGCGGTCCGGTGGCTGAAATACCGCGCCACGGCCAGGTTGTGCGTGATCAGCAGCACCGCGACGCCGGTGCGCCGCTGGATTTCCCGCATCAGGTTGAGGATCGCGGCCTGCCGCCAGCCCAGCGGCTCGTGCGCCAACCGGCGGATCACCGTGCCTCGTGGCACGCCCGGCCCGCCGCAGCGGTGGCGCCGATCGTCCAGGTCGACGGTTTTGGAGCCACCGGCGGGACTTGAACCCGCAACCTTCCGATTACCGTAAGGCAGATAATCCCCCATCACTGGTCCTCCAATGGCCTTGCCCCACAGCGGCAGTCGGCTCACCACGGATCATCGGTTGTCCCGCCAATACTGTGGGGAATGTGTGGGGTGGCGAGCGTCAGGTGAGGTCGGGCCGGATCACTGTGTCCTTCACCAGCGAAGCCAACGCGGCAGCGTCCGCGTTGTGCCCGGTCTGCCGGCGCAACTCCTTACGCAGCGCATCGACCACCGGCTCCGACATGAGCACCGACGCCAACATCTTCGGGGCGGTCGCCGCACGCTCCCGCCACACCTCGTCAATAGTGCGACGGCGAAGCGCCTCCTTCGACAAGTGAAACAGTGCCTCCGTCGCCGCCTTGGTCGGGGTCTCCCGGCCCAGCAGGTCGACCTGCAACGCAAGGTCCAGCAGCACCGGCAGCCCGCCCGTCAGATACCACACCTGCCACACCCGGGCGTTGGTCAGGATGACCCACCACCCCCTCGTTCACGGCGTACGTCTGCACCTGACGGAGGTGCCGCTGCGACAGGTGCTGCGATGCGCTTCACCTCCACGAACGCGACCAACTGGCGAACAATGCGATGCCGTAGTCCGCGAACTGTTGACCGTCGCTGATCCTTCCGATGGCGGGGGTGTGCTTCGTCGTTCGGGTTGCCGATGACGGCGCGGTGCTGGTCTGGGTCTTGATCTTGTTCGTCGGCACCGTCAGTGTGTCGATGACCTGTTGATCATGGACCACGGCCCTCCCGCCGTCGTTCTGGGTGGACCGTCTGCGGGAGGGCCGTGCTGGATGCACGGAGGCACCCGGTGGTGACGGTAGAGGCTGATCCGGTTTCGGTCGAGTCCCGGCTGGCGGGCCGGCAGATGGCTTGCCCGGTGTGTGCGGGTGTGTTGGCGCCGTGGGGGTGGGCCCGGCCGCGCCGGGTGCATGGAGTGGCCAGGGTGGTGCGGCCGCGGCGGGCCCGTTGCGCGGGGTGTGCGGTGACGCAGGTGTTGTTGCCGGTGACGGTGCTGGCCCGGCGGGCCTACGGCGCGGCGGTGATCGTGGCGGCCCTGGCGGCGCGGGCGGCGGGTTCGGGGCACCGCGGCATTGCCGCCGGGATCACTGTCCCGGCTGGGACGGTGCGGGGCTGGTTGCGGCGCATGGCGGGCCGGTTGGAGCCGGTGCGGGTGGTGTTCCTGGCGGTGGCCTCGGCGGCGGGGGTGGACCAGCCGGCTCCGATCGGTGCCGGCTCGCCGTGGGCGGACATGGTGGCCGCGTTGGGCGCGGCGACGGCGGCGTTGCGGGCACGGTTCGGCCCGGCCGGGCCGGTCGGCGTGGTGGCGCCGGCGGTGGTGGCGGCGGCGTGTTCTGCTGGTCGGCTTCTGGCACCGGGCTGGCCCGATGGTCGTGCCGCTGGGGTTGCAACACGAGTTGTCCCTGCCGGGTAACGTTTTTCGCCGGGATCCTCGCGAGATGTGTCGTCCGGCAACCGGCCGGACGCGTGATGCGAGGAAGTGAGGTTGATCGCCAGTGAGCGGTCACGACGATGACCAGGTCAAGGCCCGGCGGCGGGCGCAGCGGGTGGCGTTGTTCCGCTACCAGTTGATCTGCCCGGCGCTGGATCCCGGTCTTTCGACCCGGCAGCGGGGCCGGATCGTGCGGCGCATCGCCGCCGGGATGCACGAGCACCCCACGGCCGGGCCGGTGCGCTACTCGAGGGACAGCCTGGACCGGTGGATCCGCCGCTACCGGGCTGACGGGTTCGACGCGTTGCTGCCCTCGGCGCGCCAGCCGGGTCCGCGCACCGAACCGGAGGTGCTGGAGTTGGCTGCGGCGCTCAAGGCGGAGAACCCGGCCCGCACCGCGACGCAAGTCGCCCGCATCCTGACAGCGTCCACGGGCTGGTCACCGTCGGAGTCCACCCTGCTGCGGTTGTTTCACCGGCGGGAGTTGATGGGGCCCGCGGCGGGCGGGCAGTCGGAGGTGTTCGGCCGGTTCGAGGCCGCGGCGGCGAACGAACGCTGGGCCGGCGATGCGTTGCACGGCCCACGCATCGCCGGGCGCAAGACGTTCCTGTTCGCGTTCATCGACGATCACTCCCGGCTGGTCACCGGTTACCGGTTCGGGTTCGCCGAGGACACCGTGCGGCTGTCCGCCGCACTGGAGAAGGCTTTGACGGCAAGGGGTGTCCCGCAAACGCTGTATGTCGACAACGGCTCGGCCTACGTCGATGCGTGGCTGCTACGCGCGTGCGGCAAGTTGGGTGTCCGGCTGGTGCACGCCACCCCGCACCGCCCCCAGGGAAAGGGCAAGATCGAACGATTCTTCCGCACCGTGCGGGAGCAGTTCCTGGTCGAGATCACCCAGGCGGCCGCCGATCAGATCACCGCCGCCGCTCCGGGCCCGGCCGCCGCTCTGGCCGAGCTGAACCGGCTTTTCACCGCGTGGGTGGAGACCGTCTACCACCGCACGGTGCACTCCGAGACCGGCCAGACCCCGTTGGACCGGTGGGACGGCTTCTGGGCCACCGCCGGGCACCTGCCCGCCCTGCCATCCGGGCAGGATCTGGCCGAGGCGTTCAAATGGTCCGAGCACCGCACCGTCACCAAGACCGCCACCGTCTCGTTGCACGGCAACGCCTACCAGGTCGAACCGGCGCTGGTCGGCCGGCGGGTCGAGTTGGTGTTCTCCCCGTTCGACCTTGCCGTCATCGAGGTCCGCTACCAGGGCAAGGCGTTCGGCCTGGCGACGCCGCACGTCATCGCCCGGCACACCCACCCCAAAGCCAGGCCGGAAACCCCGGCTGCGGCACCGCCGGCGACCGGCATCGACTACATGCACCTGGTCGCCGACGCCCACCACCAGCAGATCACCACAGACGAGCGGATCGGCTACGGCGCTCTCTACGGCACCGGCAGCGACGGCCAGCTGCCCGGCCAACTATCCATCGACGACATGCTCACCACAACGACACCGACAACGACGAGGAGGCCGGGGCGTGAGTATCCAACGGCTGCAAGACCACTACGGCTTTAGCCGCATGCCCTTCGGGCGGAACCTGGCCCCCGGCATGCTGCACCGCCACGCAGGACACGCCGAAGCCGTCGCCCGCATCAGCTGGTGCATCGACCAACACGCCCTCGGCGTTGTCACCGGCGAGGTCGGCGCCGGCAAGACCGTCGCCGTCCGCGCCGCCACCGCAGCCCTGGACGGCGCCCGGCACGTGATCATCTACCTGCCCAACCCGTCGGTCGGGGTCCGCGGCATGCTGCACCACATCGTCGCCGCGCTCGGCCAAGTCCCCAGCTTCTATACCGCCACCCTGGCCCCGCAGGCCGCCGACGCCCTCGCGGCCGAACACGCCGAACGCGGACGCACCCCCGTCGTCGTCATCGAGGAAGCACACCTTCTGGACAACTACCAGATGGAAGCCGTGCGGATGCTCACCAACCACGACATGGACTCAGGCTCCCCGTTCGCAGCGATCCTGATCGGACAGCCCACCCTGCGGCAACGCCTGCGCCTGGGGGTGCTGGCCGCCCTGGACCAACGCATCGCCGTCCGCTACACGCTGGCCGGCATGCGCCCGGAGGAGACCGCCGACTACATCGCC
>DASSTH010000164.1:0-5988 GCA_035708025.1 Nakamurella sp.
GGACGCCTCCGGCCGGTGACGGGTCAGCCGCCGGCACCCGCGACGGAGCCCTCGCCCGGGGACGCCTCCGGCCGGTGACGGGTCAGCCGCCGGCACCCGCCGCGGAGTCCTCGCCCGAGTCCTCGGCCAGCGCCGCCTGCACCCGCTCCCGGGCGCCGGCCAGGAATCGTTCGCACGCCGCCGCCAGCGCCTGACCGCGCTCCCACAGGGCCAGCGACTCGTCCAGGGTGAGCCCGCCCTCCTCCAGGGCGGCCACCACCGCGGCGAGCTCGTCCCGGGCCTTCTCGTAGCTCTCGGGCACCGGCGGCGGGGCGCCGTCGCCGTCTGCGTCCGTCATCGCTGCCGCCCTTCCCCGATGGCCGATGCTGTCCCGGTCCCTGGTGCTGCCGCCCTGCCCTTCGCCTGCGCCGCCGGCCGGGCCTTCGCCGACGAGGGCGCCGTCGCGGAGCCGGCAGCCTGCTCCGGCGGCGAGCCGGCATCAGCCTCGGTGCCTGCGGCGCCCTGGGACACCGCGTGCAGCGCACCGTCGCACAGCCGGATCCGCAGCGGCGTCCCGGCCGGCGCCTGATCGGCGGTGCGCAGCACCGCGCCGTGCGCCTGCACCACGGCGTAGCCGCGGGCCAGCGTGGCGGCCGGCCCCAGCACCGACAGCTGCGCCCGGCGATGCGTCAGCTCGGTGTCGCCGGTGGTGATCATCCCGGACACCACCGACAACGTGCGTTCCCGCAGCCGCCCGATCTGCCCGGCCCGCTCGTCCAGTGGGCGCAACGGGTCGGCCAGCACCGGCCGGGAGGTCAGCCGGGCGAGCCGGGCGACCTCGGTGTCCACCCAGCCGATCAGCGCCCGCCGGGCCCGGTGCCGGCACAACTGCACGGTGCGCAGCTCGGCCGCCGCGTCGGGCACCACCCGCTTGCCGGCGTCGGTGGGGGTGGAGCAGCGCAGGTCGGCGACGTCGTCCACGATGGGATGGTCCGGCTCATGGCCGATGGCGGAGATCACCGGTGTCCGGCACGCGGCCACCGCCCGGCAGAGCGCCTCGTCGGAGAAGGGCAGCAGATCCTCCACGCTGCCGCCGCCCCGCGCCAGGATGATCACATCCACCGCGGCGTCCGCGTCCAGCCGCTGCAGTGCCTCGATCATCTGCGGCACCGACGCCGGACCCTGCACCACGGTGTTCTGGACCCGGAACTGCACCGCGGGCCAGCGGGCCCGGGCGTTGGTCAGCACGTCGGACTCGGCGGCCGAGGCCCGACCGGTGATCAGGCCGACCACGCCGGGCAGGAAGGGCAGCGGCCGCTTGCGCTCCGGGGCGGTCAGCCCCTCGGCGGCCAGCAGTTTGCGCAGCCGTTCCAGTCGGGCCAGCAGCTCACCGATGCCCACCGGGTGCACCTGATCGACCCGGAAGTGCAGCGACCCGCGCGCGGCGTAGAAGTCGAACCGGCCGTGCACCACCACTCGGTCGCCCTCCGCTGGCGGGCGGGCCATCCCGGCGAAGGCGGTGCGCGGGCAGCTGACCTGCAGCGAGACGTCGGCGGACGGGTCGCGCAGGGTCAGGAACACCACCGAGCTGCCGTTCCGGGCGGAGAGCTGGGCGATCTGCCCCTCCACCCACACCGTGGGCGCCCTGGCGATGTACTCGACCATCTTGCGGGTCAGGGTGCGTACCGGCCAGGGGTGCTCGCGGCTGGTGTCCGACGCCCGGTCGGGCAGGGCGGCAGCGGTCACCGCAGCGGGTCCGGCCCGTCGCCCGCGCGCAGGGTGGTCAGCCGGTTGGTCAGCAGGGTCAGGTAGGGCGCGCGGCCGGCGCCGGTGCGCTCCCGGTCCAGGAGCTCGGCGACGGCGTCCGGTGACAGGCCGCGCAGCCGGGCCCGCACCTGGGCGAGCGTCATGGCGTCGTAGCCGGGCAGCGCCGCTGGTTCGGATCCGGCCGCGGGCGTGCTGGCCGCGGGGTCGGCGACGCCGGGGGACTGCGGCGATCCGGCGGCGGGCGATCCCGCGCCGGTGGGCGCGCTCGGCTCGCTGGCGGGAGATCCGCCGGCCGAGCCCTGGTCGCCGCCCCGCGCTGCGTTCCGGGTTCCCGGCGTCCGTCCGCGGGGTCCCGCCGATCCGGTTCCGCCGCCACTGGTCGCGGCGGCCGCCCGCCCAGCCGCGGTGCTCCGGCGCCGGCCGTCCGGGGCACCCGGCCTCGTACGTGGCGGGCGTGCCGCTCCCGGACGCCGGGAAGCGGGCGCGGCGCCGTCACCGGCTGCTTCGCCGGCGGCACCGTCGACCGGGCCGGGTCCGCCCGCCGCCGTGCCGGTGCTGCTGCCGGCCGTGCCGGTGCTGCTGCCGGCCGAGCCGGTGCTGCTGCCGGCCGGGCCGGAGGAGCTGCCGGCCGGGCGGGGGGTCTCCGCTGGCTCGTCCTCCTCGTCGAAGTGGGCCCAGGTGGGGCGCTCGGTGGGCCGGTTGGTCAGCCCGGCGAGCAGCTCGTCCCCCCGGCCGGCCAACTGGGCGATCTCCTGTTGGACCCGCATGGAGGCCCGCACCGCCTGACCGGCCACCGTCACCGACAACGCCGGCAGGTCCTCCGGGAGGTGACGGATCCGGTCCAGACCCGCGGCGACGAGACCGGCGGCGACCCGGACGGGCAGCGGAAGCGTGATGGCCATGCGCATCAGCCTGCCGCATCGGCACCTCCGGCGTCATCCGGGCCACCCGACGTGGCGCACGACTCACTGTCGAGCCGGGCCCGTCCGGTCGGGTCCGCCTACCATGGGCCGTGTGACCTCCCCCCGACGACGTGTTCTGCTCGCGCGCCCGCGCGGCTACTGCGCCGGTGTTGAGCGGGCGGTGGTCACCGTGCGCAAGGTGCTGGAGCAGTACGGCGCGCCCGTCTACGTGCGCAAACAGATCGTGCACAACAAGCACGTGGTGGCCGTCCTGGAGCGGCAGGGCGCGATATTCGTCGACGAGCTGGACGAGGTCCCGCACGGCGCGGTGGTGGTGTTCTCCGCGCATGGCGTGTCGCCGGCCGTGCACCAGCAGGCGGCGGACCGCGAACTGACCGTGATCGACGCCACCTGCCCGCTGGTCACCAAGGTGCACAAGGAGGCCCGCCGGTTCGCCGCCGAGGGCTACGAGATCCTGTTGATCGGCCACCGCGGGCACGAGGAGATCGAGGGCACGCACGGTGAGGCGCCGGACGCCATCACCGTGGTCAACGACGCCGAGGAAGCCGCCACCGTCGAGGTGAAGGACCCCGAGCGGGTCATCTGGCTGTCCCAGACGACGCTGTCGGTGGACGAGACCCTGCAGACGGTGGACGCGCTGCGCGAGCGATTCCCGCGGCTGGCCGCGCCGCCCAGCGACGACATCTGTTACGCCACGCAGAACCGCCAGGACGTGATCAAGCAGATCGCCCCGCAGTGCGACCTGGTGATCGTGGTGGGGTCCCGGAACTCCTCCAACTCGGTGCGGCTGGTGGAGGTGGCGTTGGACGCCGGCGCGCCGGCCGCGCAACTGGTCGACTACGACCACGAGATCGACGAGGCCTGGCTGGACGGGGTGACCACCGTCGGGCTCACCTCGGGCGCCTCCGTCCCGGAGGAACTGGTGCAGGGCGCCCTGGGCTACCTCGCCGAACGCGGGTTCGGCGACGTCGAGGAGGTCGTGACCACCACCGAGTCGCTGACCTTCTCGCTGCCCAAGGAACTGCGCCGCAAGCCGGAGCCCCAGCGCCGCTGACCTCCCTCAGGCGAGGATCAACTTCTGCCGGCGAGGATCAAGTTCGGCCATCCGGCGCGAAGTTGGTCCTCGCGGCCGGAAGTTGATCCTCGCGTCCCGTCCGGAAGCTGATCCTCGCGTCCCGTCCGGAAGCTGATCCTCGCGTCCGGTCCGGAAGCTGATCCTTGCATCCCGTGGGGGTCAGGCGCGGGCGGCCGCGTGCGGCCGGGACTGCGGCGCGCTACGGCCCCGGCGGATCGGCTGGGCGATGATGCGCACCAGGCCGAGCAGCAGCACCACCCCGGTGCACACCGCCATGGTCGGGAAGGCCTTGACCACGTCGAAGGCGTTGAAGATCAGTCCCTGCCCGTTCAGCGTGCGGCTGCCCAGCAGCACCGCGACGGCCAGCAGCAGCGGGGGCTGCACCATCGCGGTGAAGATCGATCCCCGGCGCACGGCCAGCACGGCCACCACCACGCCGATCAGGAACAGCACCTTGAATCCCCATCCGAGCGCGCCGGTCAGCGCGCCGTCGACGGCGATGCCGGCCACCGCGAAGGCCACCGCGATCAGCACCGCTCCCCAGGAGGGCACCCCGCGGATGGACAGCAGGACGGAGGCGTCGGCCGGGCGCACGACGCGGCGCGGAGGAGTCGTCACCCCTCCACGGTAGCGGCTGCGCGGCTGGTGACGGGGTCTGACGGCGGCACGTCGGCCGGATCGGCGGCCGGCAGCGCCGTCGTCACCGCCGAGCGCACCTGCTCGGGGGTCGCCAGCGCGTCTCCCGTCACCCCCAGGTCGGCGAACCGGCGCGCGCTGACCAGCACCCGGCTGTCCAGCGAGCGCACCGCGGAGTTGTAGGAGTTCACGGCCCGCTCCAGCCCGGCGCCCACCTTGCCCAGGTGCTCGCCGAAGGTGGCCAGCCGGCGGTACAGCTCGCGGCCCAGGGCATGGATCTGCTCGGCCGAGGCGGACAACCGCTCCTGCCGCCAGGTGAAGGCGACGGTGCGCAGCAGCGCGATCAACGTGGCAGGGGTGGCGATGACCACCCGGCGGTCGAAGGCGTACTCGGCCAGGCCCGGATCCACCGACAGCGCGGCGTCTAGCAACGCCTCGCCGGGCAGGAACATCACCACGAACTCCGGCGCCGGGTGGAACAACCGCCAGTACGCCTTGCCGGCCAGGGCATCCACATGGCCGCGCATCGCCCGGGCGTGCTGACCCAGCAGGGCCGTTCGCCGCGCGTTGCCCGCGGCGTCCTGCGGGTGGGTCTGGCAGGCCTGCAACCAGGCCGCCATCGGCGCCTTGGCGTCCACCGGGATGTTCCGGCCGCCGGCCAGCCGCACCACCATGTCGGGCCGGGCACCGCCGTCCTGGCCCTGCACGCCGACCTGGGTGTCGAAGTCGCAGTGCTGCACCATTCCGGCCAGCTCCACCACGCGCTGCAGCTGGATCTCGCCCCAGCGGCCGCGCACCGTCGGCGACGTCAGGGCCCCGGCCAGCGCCCCGGCATGGCTGCCCAGTTCGCTGGAGGCGCGGTGCAGGGCGGTGAGCTGTTCGCGCAGGCCGGCGTAGGCGTCGACGCGGTCGCGTTCCACCTCCCGCAGTTGCGCCTCCACCCTGGCGAGCGCCTCCGACGCCGGGGCCAGCGTGGCCGCGACCTCAGGCGGCACCCGACGGGACGAGCGGGCCAGCACGAAGCCGAGCGCGATCCCCCCGGCGAGCCCGAGCACCAGCAGCACCGCTCCGACGATCAACGTGGCGGCATCCATGGGCCCAGCATGGCCGAGGGCACCGACAACGCGGTGGCGACGGGGCCGAGGGGTTCTGGTCGGCGTTTTAGTCGACGGCCACGGCCTCGTGCTGCAGCAACCAGCGCTTGATGTCCGGGCCCCAGCGGAAACCGCCGACCCCGCCGCCGGCCGGCACCACCCGGTGACAGGGCACGAACAGTGCCGCGGCGTTGCGGGAGCAGGCCGATCCGGCGGCCCGCACCGCCCCGGGTCGCCCGGCCTTCGCGGCGAGCTCGGTGTAGGTGACGGGCGCCCCGGGCGGCAGGGCACGCAGCAACTGCCAGGCCTGGGCCAGGAACTCCCCGCCGCGCTGGTGCACCGGCACGTCGTCGACGGCATCCAGCTCGCCCTCGTGGTAGGCGAGGACCTGATCGGTCACCGCCTCGATGCGCCGCACCGGCCGCGTGTCGGCCGGGCGCAGCGCCGGGTTGATCAGCGGCAGCAGGTCCGCCGGGTCGGCGGTCCAGCCGGAGGCGAGTACCTCCGGGGTCGC
>DASSTH010000165.1:0-3781 GCA_035708025.1 Nakamurella sp.
TAGTCGACCTCGTCCGGGTCGCAGTTGGTGTCCAGCACCGCGACCACCGGGATGCCCAGCTTGCGGGCCTCACCGACGGCGATGTGCTCCTTCTTGGTGTCCACCACCCAGATCGCGCTGGGCACCCGGGCCATGTCCCGGATGCCGCCCAGCGACTTGGCCAGCTTGTCCTTCTCGCGGGTCAGCAGCAGCACCTCCTTCTTGGTGCGGCCGGCGAACTCGCCGGAGGCCTCCATGGCCTCCAGGTCCTTCAGGCGCTGCAGGCGCTTGTGCACGGTGGAGAAGTTGGTGAGCATGCCGCCCAGCCTGCGCTGGTTGACGTACGGCATGCTGACCCGGGTGGCCTGCTCGGCGATGGCCTCCTGGGCCTGCCGCTTGGTGCCGACGAACAGGATGGTGCCGCCGTGCGCGACGGTGTCCTTGACGAAGTCGAAGGCACGGTCGATGTAGGACAGCGTCTGCTGCAGGTCGATGATGTAGATGCCGTTGCGCTCGGTGAGGATGAAGCGCTTCATCTTGGGGTTCCACCGCCGGGTCTGATGCCCGAAGTGGACGCCAGCGTCGAGCAGCTGGCGCATGGTGACGACGGCCATGATGGTTCGGTCGCCCTTCCGTGAGCAGGCGCCGGGCAGTCCCGCCGGGTGGCACCACCCGGTCGAACGCTGCCGCGGACGCGGTTTCGGTTGTCGCCGCCGACCGGTGGCCGGCGGCCCTGACGTCCTCGGCTCGCTCCGCCCGGCACCGTTCCGCCGGGGCGGGGTGTCGGGACCTCGGAGCGCGCCGACCGGTGGGGCGCCGTGCGAGACACGGGGCGGTCCGGTTCCAGGGCGTGCGTAGTCGGCCCGTGCCTGCACGGGCCGCGCTCATAGGATACGCGACTTCCCGACGGCACGGATCCGCGGCGCCGTGGTTGTCCCCCTGTCCGAATTCCCTCCACATGCCGCGCCCGGTGCCCGCGGGCAGCGGGTTCGGTGACGATCATGGCGCCCATGCGAGGCGCGATGCTGGCAGTGGCCCTGATGCTGCTGGCCGCCGTGCCCGCGGCCGGCGCGCCGACGGCGGTGCCCCGCGGTGCGCCGCGGGCCACGCCCGTCACCGCCGTGGCGTCCGCCGCGGATCACATCACCGTCGTGGCGTCCGCCGCGGATCCCGTCACCGCTTACCCCTCGGCCGTCGGCTTCGTCACCGCCCGGGCGTCTCCCGGCGTTCCGGTCACCGCAGCGTCGTTCGCGTTGCCGGTGCCGCCGCCGGCCGTGGTGCTCACCCCGTTCCGGCCGCCGGCCACCCGCTACGGCCCGGGTCACCGCGGGGTTGACCTGGCCGCTCCCGCCGGCACCGCCATCCGCGCGGCGGGCGGCGGCACGGTGGTGTACGCCGGGAACCTGGCCGGCCGCGGCGTGGTGTCGGTGGAGCACCCCGGCGGGCTGCGCACCACCTACGAGCCGGTGCAGGCGACGGTCACCGCGGGGCAATGGGTGGCGGCGGGCTCGAGGATCGGCACACTGCAGCCCGGCCACCCGTCGTGCGCCCCGGCGGAGTGCCTGCACTGGGGTGCCCGGCTACCGGACGGCAGCTACCTGGACCCGATGTCGCTGCTGCACCCGTGGCGGGTACGGCTGAAACCCTGGGACGGGACCGGTTGATCCGCCCGGCCTAGTACGGCGCGTAGCCGAAGACGTACACCTCGTCGCCGTAGTTCAGGTAGTCCCAGTACGTTTGCGAGGCGCTGGCCGTCAGGTGGATGCAACCGTGCGAGAGCACGTACACGCTGCCCTCGTGGAACGCCACCCCGCCGTTGAAGAAGATCGAGTTGGGCATCGGCGCGTCGTTGAAGATCGAGGACTTGTGGTCCTTGTCCTTCCAGTAGACGTGGAACGTCCCGGCGGGCGTCCGGTAGCCGGGGCGGCCGCTGGTCATCGGCACCGGGCCGTAGATGATCGAGCCGCCGGACTGCAGCCAGGTCAGGTCGTGCGTCAGGTCCACGCACGCCTTGGCGGTGGCCGGGCAGGGGTTGTTGACGGTGACGGTGACCGTGGTGGATGCGCTCGCCGTGCCGTGCGTCTTGTCCCCGAAGTAGCGCACCAGGATCCTGGACTGGCCGGCCGGCAGGTCGGGGATGCTCACCGCGCCACGGCCGTTGCCGTCCACGGTCACCCACACCGTCTTGCCGCCGTAGGTAACACCGGTGCGCGCGCTCCCCAACGGTCGGCCCTGGCTGGTCAGGGTGTAGCGCACCACCACGCTCTGGCCCTGCATGACCGAGCTGGCCGAGGTCCTCAGGTCGGTGATCGCGGTGGGCCGCGCGACCACGGTGAAGCTCAGTGAGGTGGAGGCGGCCGCCCTGGTCGAGTCACCGAAGTACCGGATGAGCACCTTGGCGTTGCCCACCGGCAGGTCCGAGATGCCCAGCGCGGCATGGCCGTTGCCGTCCAGGTTGACCCACCTGGTCTTGCCGCCGTAGGTGACGGCGGTACGGGCGCCGGCCACCCGCTTGCCCTGGCTGGTCAGGTTGTAGCGCACCACGATGTACTGGCCATAGGTGATGGAGTACGCCGAGGCGCTGGCATCGGTGATCGCGGTGGGCCGGGGCGCCACCGAGAAGCTCAGCGACGCCGAGGCCGGGCCGTGCGTGGCGTCGCCCGCGTACCGGACGATCACCTTGGCGGCGCCCACCGGCAGGTCCGAGATGCCCAGCGCGGCATGGCCGTTGCCGTCCAGCCGGACCGGGTGCACCGTGCCGCCGTAGGTGACGGTGGTCTGCGCGCCGCCCAGCCGCTTCCCGCCGCTGCTCACGTTGTACCGCACCACGATGTACTGGCCGTAGGTGATCGTGTGGGCGCTGGCGGTGAGGTCCGTGATCGATGACGAGGCGACCGCGCTGGCGGAGGCCGGAGCCGGCGCGGCGGTCGCGGGCACGGCACCGAGCAGCGACAGCGCCAGCAACAAGACACCCACAAGCGGCATCCGTGTTCGGGTGGCGGCCCGGAACCCGCCCGGATGCCGTGATGCTCTGTGCTGCTGCATGCCAAATCCCCGATCGTCGAACCGCCCGTACGGGCGTGGTGCTGCGAAGTCTAGGAGTGGACGCGGCAGCCCGGGATCGGTTCCGCGTACTCGGCCGCCCGGATCTGCCGCCGAGTCAGGCGCGGGGGTGTGCCTGGCGGTACACCGCGCGCAGTCGTTCGGCCGACACGTGGGTGTAGATCTGCGTGGTCGCCAGGCTCGCGTGGCCGAGCATCTCCTGCACGGTGCGCAGGTCCGCGCCTCCCTCCAGCAGGTGGGTGGCGGCGCTGTGCCGCAGGCCGTGCGGCGCGAGTTCCGGCGCTCCGGGCACGGCGGCGGTGCGGCGATGCACGACGTCCCGGACCAGCCGCGGGTCGATGCGGCCGCCGCGGCGGCCCAGGAACAGCGCCGCCCCGGATGCCGGCGTGGCCAGCACCGGCCGGGCCTCGGCGAGCCAGCGCTGCAGCGCGGTGGCCGCCGGCACCCCGTACGGGACAGTGCGTTCCTTGGCGCCCTTGCCCAGTACCCGCAGGACCCGGCGGTGCCTGTCGATGTCGTCGATGTCCAGGCCGGTGAGCTCGGAGACGCGCAGCGCGGAGCCGTAGAGCAACTCGAGCATCGCCTGGTCACGGGCGGACAGGGCGGCGGTGACGGGGTCGTCGGCGGCTGCCGGATCCCCGGCCGGAACGGGGTCGGGGCCGGCCACTGCCGCGTGCTTGGCGGCCGGTGCCGGGTCGGGACCGCCAGTTGCGCGGCCCGAGCCGCCGGTTGCGCGGCC
>DASSTH010000166.1:0-5727 GCA_035708025.1 Nakamurella sp.
GACGGGCCGGGGCCGCACCCGGTGCTGCTGATGATCCACGGCGGGCCATACGCCCAGTACGGCTGGGCGCTCTTCGACGAGGCGCAGGTGTACGCCGGTGCCGGATACGCCGTCGTGTACGGCAACCCGCGCGGCTCGGCCGGGTACGGGCAGGCACACGGCGAGGCGATCCTGGGCGATGTCGGCGAGCGCTCCGCGGTGGACCTGTACGCCCTGCTGGACGCGGCGCTGGAGCGGCCGGAGCTGGACGCATCGCGGGTCGGCGTGCTCGGCGGCTCGCACGGCGGGTTCATGACGAGCTGGCTGATCGGCCACAGCGACCGGTTCGGCGCCGCGGTGAGCGAGCGCGCCGTGAACGCGATCGACTCATTCACCGGCTCGAGCGACATCGGCTGGAACTTCGCCCGTGACCTGTATGGCGCCGACGTCGAGGCGCAGCGCAGGCAGAGCCCGCTGACGTACGCCGACGCGATCAGCACGCCGCTGCTGATCATCCACTCCGAGCAGGACTGGCGCTGCCCGCTGGAGCAGGCCCAGCGGCTGTTCGTGGCGCTGAAGCGGCGCGGGCACGAGACGGAGATGCTGGTGTTCCCCGGCGAGGGTCACGAGCTGTCCCGCTCCGGCCGGCCGCAGCATCGCCGGCAGCGGTTCGAGGCGATCCTGCAGTGGTGGAACCGGTACCTGCCCGTCGGGTGACGCCATCGGCGGCATCGCGTACTTCCGGGACCATTGCACCGAAAAGCCGTGAAGGGCCATAATCTCGGCCGGCCCGCACGAACTGCACCGCCGGCGCGCTCGGATGGGGATTCAAGATCAGCGCCGATGCCGGCGGTGAGCAGGCGGTGGTCGGCGCCGCCGGGGGCGCGCTGTCCGACGAAGTCTCCGCGCGCATCGAACGCGCCCGGGGCGGCGGATCGCCGCTGGGCGGTGCCACCCGGTCCCGGATGGAGTCGGCCATCGGCGGCAACCTGGGATCGGTGCGGATCCACCACGACGAGGAATCGGACCGCCTGCGGATCTGGAAGCGGGCGCTGGGCGGGGCCCCGCAGCAGGACCTGGATCTGGACTTCGTGGCCGCCAAGTTCGACCTGACCGGCGGGTCGATCCGGCTGGCGGCGCTGTCGGCCGCCTTCCTGGCCGCCGCCCGGGGCACGCCGGTCGGCATGGTGGAGGTGCTTCAGGCGATCCGCGGCGAACTCACCAAGCTGCGCCGGCGGCCCAGCGACGACCAGTTCGGCCGGTGGCTGCCCGAGTTGCAGGCGGCGGAACCGAGCGAGCAGCGCGTCCGTTTCGGAGTGTCCTAGGCGTTGGGCTTCTAGGGGTTCGGCCTGCTAGGCGCCCGGCCTTCTTGGAGCTCGGGCCTCCTGGAGCGGGCCCGGGGGCTGTCCTACAGGTCGGCCGGCGGGTCCCGGGGTGCCAGCCCGCGGCTGGGCGCGGCGTCCTCGTTGTGCACGGTGAGGGCCGCCACCAGGCAGGAGATGACGTTGCAGGCCGCGCAGGCCAGCAGCGCGGCGCGGAACGGCGCCAGCCCGGGATTGGCCGCAGCAGCGGCCGGCACCCCCACCGCCGCGATCACGGTGGCGGCCAACGCCACGCCGATCGCACCGCCCGCCTGCCGGGTGGCGTTGTACAGCGAGGTCGCCTCCCCGGTGCGCAGCCGGGGCACCGTGTCGAACGCCGCGGCCTGGGTGGGCATGAAGGTGTGGGCCTGTCCGATGCCCAGGAAGAACATGATCACCACCGGGACGATCGCCGGGGTACCGGCGCGCACCAGCAGCGCGATGCAGCACAGCATGGCCGTCACCAGGGCCTGACCGGCGGCCACCAGGCCACGCGGGCCGATCCGGGAGTACAGCCGCGCCGCGATCTGGGTGCCCAGCATGACGCCGATGGCCTCCGGGAACGTCAGCAGCCCGGCGGTCAGCGGCGAGTGTCCCAGCCCGTTCTGCAACATCAGCGGGTAGGCGAACAGCGCGCCGATGAATCCGGCCGAGGACGCCATGGTGATCAGGTTGGCCGAGCGGAACAGCCGCAGGCCGAACAGCCGCAGTTGCAGCATCGGCCGGTCGCTGCGCAATTCCACCGGTACCAGCACGCACAGCAGCGCCAACCCGATCAGGCCGGGGATCAGGATCTGCGCGGAGCCCCAGCCCCGCGCCGGGCCCTCGGACACCGCGTACATCAACCCGGCGAATCCGGCGCCGGCCAGGGTGAACCCCGCCACGTCCAGCCGGTTCGCCGTGGTACGGACCAGCGGCCGCACGGCCAGCACGGTGAACAGCACGGCGATGGCGCCGATCGGCACGTTGATGCCGAAGATCCACCGCCAGCCCACGTGTTCGGTCAGCAAGCCGCCCAGCACCGGGCCGAGCGCCGGGGCGAACGCGATCGGCACGGTGGTGATGCGGCCCAGCCGGATGCGTTCGGCCGGCGGGAAGGTGCGGTACAGCATGGCCATGCCGACCGGGGTCATCATGCCGCCCGCGGCGCCCTGGAACACCCGGAAGAGCACCAGTTGGTCCAGCGAGCCGGCCAGCCCGCAGGCGGCCGACGCCGCGGCGAACAGCCCGACGGCGGTGACGAACACCTCGCGGGCGCCGAGCCGGTCGCCCAGCCAGCCGGACACCGGGATGGCCACCGCGAGGGCCACCAGGTAGCCGATGTTGATGGTGGCGGTGTGTTCCACCAGCACGCCGAAGTCGCGGGCGATGGTGGGCAGCGCGACGTTGACGACCGTCGCGTCCAGGATGGAGATGAACATGGCCGCCACGAACACCGTGGCGACGGCGATCTTCTGGCGCCGCGCGGCCGGCTCGTCACCGATGCCGGCCAGTGCGCTCACCGACCGAAGCCTATCCGGCGTTCACACGTCGGCCGGGACGGTGTCCTGCGACGCTCTGTACTTCCCTGGTGATTCGAGGAAGGCACAGAGCCCGCTGATCACCGGTGCGACCTGCCCGGCCACGTCGATCCCGAAGAAGCGTTGAAATCGCGTGACGGTAGCCGGCTCCTATGGGTGAAGGCGCCAATCCGGCGCCCAGCACCGAAGGGAGTATCGGGATGTACGACGACGACAACAACTGGGCGTGGGGGCTGTCCGGAGACGAACTGGACCTGCCTGCCCTCGGCATCCAGCTGGACGAGGAAGCGCTCGACGACGAGCACCGTGGCCGTCGCGTCGAAGGCGGGACCCGACACCGCCTCGCCGGCCGCGGCAGCGCCTTGCATCACAACGCCACGGTGCCGACCGGCGGGCAGGTGATGATGGCCTTCGGCGATCCGGCAGCGGTCGGGAAGGATCTTCGTCTGGCACCACTCGTGTTCGACCTGACGGATCTGGTCGAGCAACTCCTGGCGGGTGCCCAGCCGTGCCGGCTGACGCTGGTGTGCGGGTTGATCAACGACCCGGCGAGGGTCGAGATCGTGCATGGCGTCGCCGTCGGCCTGGAATGGCCCGAGGAGCATGAAGGCGAGCTCGTCCGCTTCGAGGACGGTGACTACGTCTACCTGGATGACGTCATCAGCGTGCGCGTGGAGGCCGCATGACCCTTCGGACTCCCCGCGTAATCATTCGGCTGGACCTGCGGTTGGCCTCGACCCTGCGTCGGGGCCCGGCCGGAAGCGCCGAGTGACCCGGAGGCGGCCGGGTCTCGGTATCAACTCACCAGCCGCGGGCGCGCCATTCCGGCAGGTGCGGGCGCTCGGCGCCGAGCGTGGTGTCGTCACCGTGGCCGGGGTACACCCAGGTCTCGTCGGGCAGCGTCCCGAACACCCGGCTCTCCAGGTCGTCCATCAGGCTGGTGAAGGCCTCCGGCGAGGTGGTCCGGCCGGGACCGCCGGGGAACAGCGAGTCGCCGGTGAACAGGTGCGGGACGCCGTCCGGCTCCCGGTACAGCAGGGCGACCGAACCGGGGGTGTGCCCTCGCAGCGCGATCACCTCGAGTTCGCTGCTGCCGAGCGGGACCGTGCCGCCGTGCTCCAGCGGGACGTCGGTGGGTACCGGCAGCGCGTCCGCGTCGGCCGCGCCGGCGTACAGGTTGGCGCCCGTCGCGCCGGCCACCGCCCCCAGCGCCTGCCAGTGATCGGGGTGCTGGTGGGTGGTGACGATGGAGCGCAGCCGCGGCCGGTCCGGCCCGTCGCCGAGCAGGTCCAGGATGCGCTGGTTGTCGTTGGCGGCGTCGATGAGCGTCGCGTCACCGGTGTGCCGGCACACCAGCAGGTACGCGTTGTTGTCCATCGGGCCGACCGACAGCTTGCTGATGGTGATGTCGGCGAGTTCCCGCGTCGCGGGAGCGCCCTGCGGGTCGACGTGACCGGTGTATGCGCCCATGACGGCGAGCCTATCCAGGGATGCGGCACCGGCGAACGGCTGCCCGCGCCGGAGAGCGCCACCCGCCCGAGAACCCCTGCGGGCCCTCGAACCCGGGCGCACCCGCGAGCGTCCGCCCGGCCCCGAAACGTCAGTGACGGGGCCGGCTCGCGGACCGGCCCCGTCACCGGGGAACGCGACGGTGTGCGCCCGAACCCGTCGCTCTCGCTTGGACCAGCGCCTCACCGGGAAGGTAATGCGCTGGTAATGGCAGAGTAGCGCGCGTCTCCCGGAACCGCAATCACCCGGTGCGCCGCGTTCGGGTGATTACCAGCTCGGCAGCTCGGGCAGCGGCCCGTTGCACTGCAGGGCCGAACCGTCGGTGCGGCCGGACAGCCAACCGGCCAGGTCGACCGCCGGCCCGCGCACGATGGTGGCGTCGATGCCCGGCTCCATGCCCGCCGCGCTCGGGTCGGGGCCGCCCAGCCGGATCGGATCGGCGCCGTCCGGCACCAGCACCAGGCCGGTCACCCCGCGGGAGCGGACGTAGCTCTGCAGCACCGCGGCCAGCAACGCCCGGCCGGCCTCATCGGACAGCGCGGCCAACCCGTCGTCCACCCCCAGGTCGTGATGGTGCAGTTCCAACTCGGCCAACCGCTGGGACAGCACCACATCGGCGCCCACCGGGCCGCCGCGCCCGGTGTCGATCTGCGCCGACCAGGCGGCCTCCGGCAGGTCGCGGATAGCCGCCGCCAACCGGTCGGCGCTGGCCCGCACGTCCTGCAGGATCTCCGCCGGTTCCCGGCCGGCGCCCGCCTCGATGTCGGCATTGCGGGCTTCGGTGCTGGGATACATCGGGGTCGGCTCGCCGGTCTCCGCCCAGTGCAACAGATTCCGCTGCGCGTCCGCGTTGCGGGCGATGTGCGTCAGCACGTGGCCCACCGACCAGTCGGGCAGCAACGACGGGGCGCCGAACCGCTCGGGTGGCAGGTCGTCCAGCGCCCGGTGCAGCCGGTCGGTCGCGTCGGCGACCTGGTCGATGCGGGTCTGCAGAGTGCTCGTCATCGGTCCATCCTCTCCGCAACGGCGATCACCCGCCCGGTGCGGGCCGACTCCCGTGCCGCGTCGATGACCCTGGCGGTGGCGATCGCATCCTGCGGATCGACCGGCATCGACGCCTCGCCCCGCACGGCCGCCGCGACGGCGGGGTAGAAGCCGTGCCACCGGCCGCGCTCCAGCGGCACCGTCACCGCCGTGCCGTCGAGGTCGGTCAGCACCCCGGCAGCGTCCGGGTCGACGCCCCACGCCTCGCCCAACGACGCCGGTGACGCGCCCGCCTTCAGCTGCGCTTCCTGGATGTCGAAGCCCTCGATCCGCAGCCCGCCGGCCGACCCGTTCACCAGGAACCGGGGACCCGC
>DASSTH010000167.1:0-14613 GCA_035708025.1 Nakamurella sp.
CCGGCGGTGTTCTCGATCAGCACGGGCAGCTTGGCGTCCAGCCGCTCCGCGCACTTGCGCCAGTTGTCGAAGCCGACGGCCGGATCGTCACCGGCGGAGACGTGCCCGCCGTGCACGACGATCGCGGCGGCGCCGATCTCCGCGGCCAGGTCCACCTGCTGCTGCAGGATCTTGCGACTCGGGATGCGGATGCGGTTGTTCGCGGTCGCCACGTTCACCACGTACGGCGCGTGCACGAACAACGTCACGCCGGCCTGCTGCGCCGCGGCCGCCAACCCGGCCGCGCCCCCGGGATGGGACACCGTGGGCGCCTTCCACCCCTGTGGGTCGCCGAGGAAGAACTGGGCCGCATTGCCACCGCGGTCCTGCGCCGCGGCGATGGGGTCCGTCTGGTCGACATGTGCGCCGATGGTGATGCTCGTCATGTCCAGCACCCTACGTTCCGGCTCCGACGGCCGGCCGGGCCGGAGCGAGGCCCGAGGCCGCCTACCCTGGATGCGATGACCTACCTCGATCACGCGGCCACCACCCCGGTCCTGCCGGCGGTGGTGGATGCCGTCGCCGACGCCATGCGGCAGGTGGGCAACGCGTCCTCCCTGCACGCGGCCGGCCGGGCCGCCCGCCGCCGGGTGGAGGAGTCCCGGGAGAGCGTCGCGGCGGCCCTCGGGGCCAGGCCCAGCGAGGTGGTGGTGACCTCCGGTGGGACCGAGGCGGACAACATGGCGGTGACGGGCATCCTGCGGGCGCGCCGGGCCGCCGACCCGCGCCGGCGCAGGCTGCTCATCCCGGCCACCGAGCACCATGCGGTGCTGGACTGCGCCGAGGCCCTGCAGGCCGCGGGCGAGGCCGAGATCGGCTGGCTCGAGGTCGACGACTTCGGCCGGGTGCACGCGGACACCCTGGCCGCCGCGATTGCCACCGACCCCGACTCGGTGGCGCTGGTCAGCGTGATGTGGGCGAACAACGAGGTCGGCACGGTCAACCCGATCCGCGAGCTGGCCGAGGTGGCACACCGGTCCGGCGTGCCGCTGCACACCGACGCCGTGCAGGCGTTCGGTGCGCTCCCACTGGACTTCGCAGCCAGTGGCGCGGACGCCCTGTCGGTCACCGCGCACAAGATCGGCGGTCCGCTGGGGGTGGGTGCGCTGGTGCTGCGGCGCGACGTCCCGCTGACCCCCATCGGGCACGGCGGGGGGCAGGAGCGGGGCATCCGATCCGGCACGCTGGACATGCCGGCGCTGGTCGGGTTCGCGGTGGCGGCGGCGGACGCTGCCGAGCACCGCGCCGAGCGGGCGGCCCGGCTGGCGGCGCTGCGCGACGACCTGATCGCGGCGGTGCTGGCGGTGGTGCCCGATGCCGTGCTGTCCGGTGATCCGGGGCGGTCGCTGGTCGACGGCGGGCCGTCACGGCTGCCCGGCAACGCCCACCTGCGGTTCCCCGGCTGCCAGGGTGATGCGCTGCTGATGCTGCTGGACGCCGCCGGCATCGCCTGCTCCACCGGCTCGGCGTGCACCGCCGGCGTCGCCCGGCCCTCGCACGTGCTGCTGGCCATGGGGGTGTCCGAGCGGGACGCGGCCGGCGCGCTGCGCTTCTCCCTGGGCCACACCTCCACGGAGGCGGACGTGCGGGCGCTGGCCGAGGTGATCGGCCCGGTGGTACGACGGGCCCGAGCGGCGGCATTGGCCGGAGCGCGGCGATGAGGGTGCTGGCCGCGATGAGCGGCGGGGTGGACTCGGCGGTGGCCGCCGCGCTGGCGACCGAGGCCGGCCACGAGGTCACCGGGGTGCACATGGCGCTGTCCCGCACGCCCGGCACGCTGCGCACCGGATCGCGCGGCTGCTGCACGGTGGAGGACGCCTTCGACGCTCGCCGGGTGTCCGACCTGATCGGGATCCCGTTCTATGTCTGGGATCTGTCCGAGGACTTCGCCGAGACCGTGGTGGCGGACTTCCTGTCGGAGTACTCGGCCGGCCGCACCCCCAACCCGTGCCTGCGGTGCAACGAGAAGATCAAATTCGCCGCACTGCTGGATCGGGCGATCGCGCTGGGCTTCGACGCGGTGGTGACGGGCCACTATGCCCGGCTGACCGACGGCCGGCTGTCCCGATCCGCGGACCCGGCCAAGGACCAGTCCTACGTGCTGGCCGTGCTGACGCCGGAGCAGTTGTCGCACAGCATGTTCCCGCTCGGCGGCATGACCAAGGACGCGGTCCGCGGGGAGGCCTGCCGGCGCGGCTTCGCCGTCGCCGGCAAGCCCGACTCCTACGACATCTGCTTCATCTCCGACGGTGACACCCGCGGATATCTGACCGAGAAGCTCGGAGCCCGGCCGGGTCCGGTGGTGGACGCCGTGACCGGTGCCGAACTTGCCAGGCACGACGGCTATTTCGGCTACACCATCGGCCAGCGGAAGGGGCTGCATCTGTCCCGGCCGGCCCCGGACGGCCGCCCCCGGTACGTGCTGTCCATCGAGCCGGTCTCCGGAACCGTGACGGTGGGCACCGCCGAGCAGTTGGACGTGGCGGACATCGTCGCGGAGCGGGTGGTGTTCCCCGGTGGCCGCCCGCCGGTCTTCCCGGTACGGGGCCGGGTGCAGGTCCGCGCGCACGGCGAGAGCACCGCGGTGGCAGCGGATCTGGACCGCGACGGAGCACTTCGGCTGATGCTGGACGACCCCATCCGCGGGGTCGCTCCCGGGCAGACGGCGGTGCTGTACGACGAGTCCGACACCGGCGTGCTGGCCGCCGGGACGATCGTGGCCACCGGGCGGGGCGATGGCTGACGCCCGGATCGACCCGGCAGTGCCGGGCTGGCCACTCGGATCACCGGACGTGGTGGATCCGTCCCACGGCGGCGAATCCGGTGCGGCCCGCCGCGGCCCGTGGGTGCCGGGTGTCGCGACCGGGGTCGGCTCCATGCCCGGCACCGACCCGGTGGACGCCGCCGCCACGGTGGCCGGTGAGCTGCCCGACCTGCCACACCTGGTCGAGCTGCCGGCCCGCGGGGCCGGCGCCGACATGATCGGCCGCACCGCGGCGCTGCTGGTCGACCTGCCGGCCGAGGTGGTGCCGTCCGGGTGGCGGCTGACCCGCCGGCCCGGGCGGGACCTGCAGCGCGCCAGGGATTTCCTGGCCTGGGACCTGGACGCCGCGGAACAGCGGTTCACCGGGGCACCCTGGGTGAAGGCGCAGCTGGCCGGGCCGTGGACGCTGGCCGCCATGCTGGAGACACCCAGCGGCAACCGGGCTGTGCTCGACCCGGGTGCGGTGGCGGACCTGGCCGCCTCGTTGACCGAGGGGCTGCTGGACCACCTGGCGCAGCTGCGCCGACGGCTGCCCGGCACCGGCATCGTGGTCCAGGTCGACGAGCCGTCGCTGCCCGCGGTGCTGGCCGGGAGCCTGCCCACCGCATCGGGTTTCGGCTCCGTCCCGGCGGTGGACCAGGCCGACGTCCGGCAGCGGCTGGCGGACCTGGTGGACGCGTTGGACGGATACCCCGTCACCGCCCACTGCTGTCACCCCGCGGCGCCGGTGCGGTTGTTGCGCGACGCCGGATTCGCCGCGCTGGGGCTGGATGTCACCGCGCTGGGAACCTCGGCCGGCCGGCTGGACCCGATCGGCGAGGCCGTCGAGGCCGGCGCCGTGCTGTTGGCGGGCCTGGTGCCGACGCGCGATCCGGGCCCGGACGGAGCGCCGGACCCCGGATCCCGCCCCGGGCCGGACGCGGAACCGGGGCAGGGCGACGGCACGCCCGGCGCGGCGGCTGGGGCCTACACCTACCGGCGGGCCGCCGAGCCGCTGCTCGACCTGTGGGACCGGTTGGGATTGCAGCGTTCCCGGCTGGTGCAGGTGGTGCCGACGCCGACCTGCGGGCTGGCCGGGGCGACCCCGGACTGGGCCCGCCGCGCGCTGCACCTGTGCCGTGACGTGGCCCGGCTGCTGGCCGACGAGTCCGCCTGACCCGCTCCCGCGAGGATCAACTTCCGCCGGCGAGGATCAACTTGCCGGTTTCCCGCCCGATCTGTCGCATTCACCGTGAAGTTGATCCTCGCGAAGCGGTGGGACGTCGAACGGGTCCGCCGAGTGGAGCGTGCCCAGGCGCTGCGCGCTGACCCCCCGCGGGCAAGAGTTGTCCACATTCTGTGCATCGGCCCCGGCGCGGATCGCCTCGCGCGGTGCACCATCAGCGGCATGGTCCTCGATCTCCGTCACCGCATCGAAGTGCTGAGCCAGCGCGCCGGCCCGGTCGTCACGCTGGCCGACGCGGACGCCGTGGGAGTGTCCCGCGCACAGATGCGGCGATGCGAATCCCTGGGGATCACGACGCGCATCGGCAAGAGCGCGTTCGTGTTGAGCAGGACCTTGGAGGATGCCGACGCCTGGGAGGCGTTCCGGCTGCGCTCCATCGGGTTCGCCGTCGGCAGCGGTGACGATGTCTACCTGGCCGGGGCCTCCGTGCAGGCGGTGCTCGGACTGCCATCACTCGGAGAGCCGCCGCCCAAGCCGGTCGCCCTGCGCCCGGGCAACGCCCACCGGGGGCCGGATCGCACGCCCTACGGGCGGATCCGCACCGGCCACCTGCCGCCGTACCACCGCTGGACCCGGTCCGGAGTGCGCGTCGTCAGCCTGGAGTACGCCGCCGTGGATGTCGCGCGGCACACCGACCACGCGGAGGCGCTGTCGGTGCTGGACCACGCCTTGCACCGCGGCGCGGACCGCGAGTCGCTGTCGCTGCTGGCGAAGCAGATGAGCCGCTATCCGGGGATCGAGTTGGCCCGGTGGGCGATCCAGCACGGTGACGAGCGGGTCGAGTCACCGCTGGAATCGTTGGGGCGATTGGCATTCCTTGAGGCCGGCCGGCCCGTGCCACTGTCCAACGTGTGGATCTTCGACGACACGCGGGCCTACCGCGCCGATCTGCTGATCCCGGACACCGGCGTCGTGCTGGAGGGCGACGGGAACGTGAAGTACCACGATCGAAGCGATGCGGCATCGGTCATTGCCGACCAGGTCGCCCGGGAGCGGTGGCTGCGCCGGCGGGGGTATGGCGTCGAGCGCTTCGATCATGGGGTGGCCCGGTTCCGGCGCGAGCAGATCGTGATCAGGGCCGACCAGGCGGCCAGGCAGCGCGGCGACCGTCCACCGCCGCAGGACTGGTCGCTCGATCCGCCGGCCCGGCTGGTCCAGTGGTTCGCCCGGCGCACCGAGGAGTTGCGGCAGTCCCGCTGATCGATCGTCCGGCGGCCGGCACGACGTCCAACCGGGCCGGCCGGAGGCACGACGCCCAACCGGGCCGCCGCAGTTCCGATGATCGACCGGCCGGGCCACTGGAGGGTCGTCGACCGGCCGGACCACTGGGGAGCCGCCGACCGACCAGGCACCCCGTCGATACCTACGCGAGGATCAACTTCACGCCGAACCGGGCAGATCGGACCGAGAATCGTGAAGTTGATCCTCGCCGGCGGAAGTTGATCCTCGCGGACTGGTGGGGGCGGAGGACTGCCAGGCGGCGAGGATGTCGTCGCGGAAGTCCGGGGCGGCCAGCAGGATGCCGCCGGCCGGTGCGACCGACTCCACCCCGTCGATGCCGCACGCGACGGCGCCCGCCTCCATCGCGATCAGCACCGCCGCGGAGTCGTCGATGGCCGAATAGTGGCCGATGAGGCAGCCGGCCGCCGCCCCGAGACCCACCTGCAGCAACGACAGGGTGGACGATCCCATGATCCGCACGGTGCAGCCGCCGTCGGCCAGCCCCGCGATGGTGCCGAGCATGCCCGGCCACGGCACGTGGGCCAGCCACTCCGTGGTCACCACCGTGCCGCCCAGCCCCGATCCGCGCCGCACCGCCAGCGCCCGGCCGGCGCCGGCGACCGGCCGGTAGTCCTCATCCAGCGGAAGCAGGCGGGAGCCCTCGCCCCGGACGCCGACCGCGACCCGTCGGCGGAACGGGTCTCCCACCACGCCCACCAGCGGACCGCCGGAGTCCCAGCAGCACAACGAGAAGGAGCACCAGTTGACGCCATTGGCGTAGTTCGTGGTGCCGTCCACCGGATCGCAGAACCAGGTGTACCGCGCGTCGTCCGGTCCGGTGGCGCCGAACTCCTCGCCACGCAGCGCATGCCCGGGCAACCGCGCGGCGATCCGCTCGCGCACCTCCGACTCCACGGCGATGTCGGTATCGGTGACGGGATCCGCGGCGTGCGCCTTGGTCCGGACGTTCGCCGGATCCACCCGAGCGATCCGCTCGGAGGCCCAGCACGCCAGATCGACCGCGAAGTCCGTCAGGTCGGCGGTCACCGCCACCGCCGTCACGGCTGCTCGCCGATGACGGTGATCAACTCCGCGATGCGGTTGGAGATGACCGCGTCCGCGCCCTGCACGATCACCGCCGCCATGTCGCGGGGATGGTCGACCGTCCACACCGAGATCAGGATGCCGCGCTCGTGCATCTGGTCCGCGACGCCGGCGGTGAGCAACTGGAAGTGCGGATTGAAGTACTCCGGGCGGAAGAACTCCAGCGTCGCCTCGTCGGGCAGGTGAATCTCCTTCCAGGTGAGCGCGATCCGCGCCTTCGGAGCATGCTGCCGCAGCGGCCCGGTGAAGCCCGCGAACAGGCAGGCGTCCACGATCCCGGCCGAGGTCAACAGGTCGTAGGACACCGGGCCGGCGTCCTCGGCCGGCAGGTCGACCATCAACTGCACCCCGGAATCCGCGGCCAGCCCGGCGACCTCGGCCAGCGTCGGGATGCGCTCGCCGGTCGGCCCGCGGAGCTGCGCCACCTGGTCGGCGGTGAGCGCCGCCAGGTCGGCCTCGACGCCCCAGATGCGCCGCAGGTCCGCGTCGTGCAGCAGCACCGGAGTCCGGTCCGCGGTCAGCCGGACGTCGATCTCCACCATGCCGGCGCCGGCGTCGACGGCCGCCCGGATCGCCGCTTCGGTGTTCTCGACGTGACCCACGGGTTCGCCGCGATGGGCGATGGCCTGGGTCATGCGGCGCTCGTTCCCTGGTTCATCGGGCAGCTCATTCGGCGGCTCATTCGGCGGCTCATTCCGCCCCCACCGCCGCATCCTGCGCGGCCGCCTCCTGCTCGGCGGCGCGCTGCTGGACCGCCCGGGCGTCGGCATCCACGTCGCTGTCCGCACCCTGCAGGGTGCCGTCCCGGTAGACCAGGGCGCGACCCGCCCGCAGCCCGACCGTCTCGCCCTCGGCCAGTGGCAGGGCGGTGTACGAGCGGATCTCCGTGCCGCCGCACTCGAAGACGACCTCTCGATAGTGGCCGCGCGGGATCGACCGGACCACGGTCGCCGCCGCGGTGCCCGGGGTGCCGGCGGGGGAGGGCAGCAGATCCTCCGGACGGATGCCCACCCGGTCCCCGGTGTCCGACGACACCCAGTCCGCGGGCAGCACCGTGCTGCCGCCCAGCGGGACCCCGCCGGCCACCGGCGAGGTCTCCAACCAGTTCATGGCGCCGATGAAGGAGGCCACGAACGTGGTGTGCGGGCGTGCGTACAGCTCGGTCGGCTGTGCGTCGTGCTCGATCCGTCCGCCGTTCATCACCGCGATGCGGTCCGCCACCGACAGCGCCTCATCCTGGTCGTGCGTCACCAGCACGGTGGTGATGCCCAGCCGCTGCTGGATCTCCCGGATGTCCTCGCGCACCTGCACCCGCAGCTTGGCGTCCAGGTTGGACAGCGGCTCGTCCAGCAGCAACACCTGCGGCTCCAGCACCAGCGCGCGGGCCAGCGCCACCCGTTGCTGCTCGCCGCCGGAGATCCGGGCCGGCATGGTGTTGCGGTGGTGCGTCAGGTGCACCAGGTCCAGCGCCCAGTCCACCTTCTCCCGGATCTGCGCCTTGGACATCTTGCGGATCTTCAGCCCGAACGCGATGTTCCCGGTCACCGACATGTGCGGCCACAGCGCGTAGTTCTGGAAGACCATCGCGGTCGGGCGCTTCTCCGGCGGGGCGAACGTGTAGTCCTTGCCGCCGATGGTCAGCCGCCCGGCGTCCGGCGTGAGGAACCCGCCGATCATCCGCAGTGTGGTGGTCTTGCCACAGCCGGACGGCCCCAGCAGACAGATCAGTTCGCCGGGGGCGACCGACAGGTCCATCCGGTGCACGATCGTCCGGCCACCGAGATCCTTGGTGATGCCGGACAGTTGCAGGCCGGGCACCGGCGGAGCCGCGGTGGCCCCGCCGGCGTTCCTCCCGGCGCCCCGATCAGGTGAACTCATTTCAGTTGGAAGCCTTCCGCAAGGTGTCCGCCCATGACGTGCCGCCGGACCAGCAGCAGGAGCAGTACGGACGGTACGCACAGCACGAGCGCGAAGACCGCGGCCGCCTGTTGCGGGTAGTTGGTCACGAGTTGGTACATCTTGGTGGGCATGGTCAGGTAGGTCGGGGCGCCGATCAGGTAGGTGCCCTGGGCCTCGTCGAAGCAGGCCAGGAAGGCCAGGATGACCGCCACCGCGATACCCGGTGCGGCCAGGCGCATGGTGATCTGGAAGAACACCCGCAGCTTGCCGGCCCCGGCGTCCCGGGCCGCTTCGATCAGGCTGGGCGACACCGAGGCGAACGCCGCGGCCGGGATCCACGTCATGGTCACCACGGTGCCCAGCATCTGCACGATGATCACGCCCAGCTGGGTGTTCATCAGCTGCATCGCATAGAACAGGGTGGCGATCGAGGTGAACAGGCCCATCTTCGGGAACGCGTTGGTGGCGAACAGGCCGAGCAGGATCACCCGGCGGCCCGGGAAGTTGGCCCGGCCCAGGGCGTAGGCCGCGGGCAGGCAGATCACGCAGGCCAGCAGGGTGGCCAGCACGGCGAACTTCACCGACAGCCACAGCGCCGGCAACAGGTCGGCGCCGCCGAGCACCCGGCCCCACCAGTCCAGCGTCCAGGCCTGCGGCAGCATGTTCGGGTACTTCCACCGCTTGGCGAAGGCGGCGATGGCCATCCACAGCAGCGGGCCGAGGATGAAGACCAGCAGCAGGATGGCGAAGAAGCCGGCCACCGCCCGGGTGATGATGCTGCCCAGCGTGCGACGCGGGCGCGGGGGAGTGTCGGCCGGTTCCGGCGCCGTCTCCAGCGCGGCCGGCTCGATCGGCAGGGTGCCGGTCACGGTGCCCTCCGTCCGCCCGCCGTGTCGGTCAGCGTGCCGCTCACAGTGCTGCTCACAGTGCCGCTCACAGGGCCACCGCCGACTGCCTGGCCTGCCGGGCGTTGGCCCACACGTACAGCGCGCCGATGCCGGCCGCGAGCACGAACAGCACCACCGCCATCACCTGGGCGTTCTGTGGCCGGGCGTACGAGGCGTAGGTCTGCTGCAGGGTCACCCCCAGCATGTTGGGCGCGGCCGGGCCGATCATGTACGGCACGGTGAACGACCCCATCACGCCGACGCCGGTGAACGTCGCCACGATCACCGTGGGGACGGTGGTCATCGGGATCATCACCGACCAGACCGCCCGGGCCCGGGATGCCCCGGTGTCCCGGGCCGCGTCGATCAGCGCATCCGGCACCGCCGCCAGACCGGAGGAGATCAGCAGCACGGCGAACGGCAGCGACGCCCAGATCTGCCCGATCACGATCCCCGGGGTGTGGTAGCTCAGGGTCGGGAAGTCGATGCCGACCAGCTTGCCCACGCTGACCAGGAAGCCGGTGTTCAGGTAGAAGGTCCGGATCGCGTAGGCGCCGATGACGATCGGGATGAACAGCGGGATCACCGCCACCCCGGACAGGAACCGGCCCAGCCACCCGCCGGTGAGCCGTGCGTACAGCGCGATCGCCCAGGCCAGGACCAGCACGGCGACCACCGTGGACAGCGTCACCCAGACGGTGACGACCAGATCGCCCTGGAACCGCGGGTCGGCGAAGACCGCCGCATACGCCGCGGTGGTTGGCATCCAGCCGGACGCCGGATAGACCTGCACCGCCAGCGTGGTGGCGATGCTGTTCAACCCGCCGGTGTAGCCCAGGGTGTAGGCGATACCGATGATCACCGGCACCCCGACGAACACGAGCACCAGCAACGCCGGCGGTGAGGCCATCGCCAGCGACGACAACCGCCCTCCGCGGCCGACCCGTCGGGCCGGCCGCGGAGCGACAGTCGTCAGGTCAGTTGCCGTCATCCCCCCGCCACCAGAGCGGTCCACTTCGCCTTCATGTCCGACCCCATCTTGGAGGTGATGCCGGACCGCAGGTTCTGCACGTCGATGTTGCCGAACGCGCCCTGCACGTCGGACGGCAGCGAGTCGATGGAGATGGACGGGAAGCCGGAGATGGTGCGCACCACCTGGGCCTGCTGCTCGGGCTGCAGCACCCAGTTGATGAAGGTGGCGGCGGCCTTCTTGTGCTTGTCGCCCTTCACGATCGCCAGGAACGCCGCGCCACCGGTGAACGGCGGGTCGCTGATCTGGGTGACCTTCCACTCGTCCCCGACCTGGCCGTTGTTCTTGGCCGTCAGGAACTGGTCGGACCACACCGGCGCCATGCTGACCGCACCGCTGGCCATCAGGTTCAGCACGTCCTGGTTACCGTGCGGGTAGGTCTGCTGGTAGACGTACTGGGTCAGGCCCTTGAGGGTTTCGAAGCCCTTGTCCCACTTGCTCTCCAGGTCCGGGACGTAGTCGGTCTGCATCTTCTTCAGGTCGTCGGCCGAGACGTTGGAGTCGATCACCGTCTCCACGAAGGAGCTGCCGGAGCCGCCGCCGGACGGGTCGTTGTAGATGAACTGCCCGGGGTTGGCCTTGATCCAGGCCAGCAGGTCGGCCAGCGTCTTGGGCGGGTCGGTGACCTTGGAGGAGTCGTAGGCCAGCAGCACCGCGGAGCCCCGCCACGGCACGGCGGTGGAGTTGTACTGCTTCAGCGAGGTCTGGTTCGCGGTCGGCAGCGCCGGCACGTCCGCCTCGGTCAGCGGTTCGGTCAGGCCGGCCTGAGCGGCCGTGGACGCGACGGAGTCCTCCAGCAGGTCGTACGGCGGCTCGTTGCCGGACTTCAGCGCGCCGGCGATCTTGGCCACGTTCTGGGTGACGTTCGCGGAGTTCACGTCGAACACGAAGTTGATCTTGATATCCGGGCAGACCTTGTTGAACGCCGGGATCATGGTCTGCTTCCACAGGTTCTCGATGTTCACATCGCCGTCGGAAGCGAAGGTCAGGCTGTCGGGGTCGCCGCAGTCGACCTGGCCGGAGCCGCTGGCCGGGGCCGACGAGCTACCGGATGCCGAGGCGGACCCGGAGCCGCTGCCCGCGGCGGACCCGCTGGCCGATGCCGAGCCGGTGTCGGAGGCCGACCCGGCGGAACTGCCGGCGGCCATACTCGAGCTTCCGCCCCCGCCGGTGTTCGCCGGGGTCGAGGAGCCGCCGCTTCCGGCGTCGTTCGAGCCGCAGGCCACGAGCCCGAAGGCCAGTGCCACCGCGGCCGCGGCAGACAGGACTCTCTTCGTTCGCATCTGTTCTCCGCATCTGTGCGGGGACCGGCGGCTGCCCGGAAGGCCCGCCGGTCCGTGGGGTTGGCTAACGGACCGTACCGCGGATCACGGAGAAGTTGAAGATGTCATGACATATTGGTCGCAAAACTGTGGCCAAACCGTGTGCCGCGGGTCGCCGGGCGTTCACCGTCCGCCCGGTCGTCGGCCCCTGCGCGCGGGGGATCGCGGTCATGGCTCTGCTGTCGGGGCGGCTCGATACCCTCACCTGGTGACCACATCCGAGCCGGCCACGCCCGCGGAGGTGCCCGCGGCGGACGCCCAGCGCCACGCGGAACTGGTGGACATCATCGGTGACGCGCAGTTCCGCTACTACGTGCTGGATTCCCCCACCATGTCGGACGGCGAGTTCGACACCCTGCTGCGGGAGTTGCAGGCCCTGGAGGAGCAGTACCCGGCCCTGGTCACGCCCGACTCCCCGACCCAGCGGGTGGGTGGCGGGTTCGCCACCGGTTTCGCGGCGGTCGAGCATCCGGAACGCATGCTCAGCCTGGACAACGTGTTCTCCGTCGAGGAACTGGACAGCTGGCTGACACGCACCGAACGGGATGCCGGGGGAGCGGTCAGCTGGCTCACCGAACTGAAGATCGACGGCCTGGCCGTGGACCTGGTCTACCAGCGCGGCCGGCTGGTGCGGGCCGCCACCCGCGGTGACGGCCGGGTCGGCGAGGACGTCACCCTCAACGTGCGCACCATCGCGGCGATCCCGCACCGGCTGCGTGACGACGGCGGGCACGACGTGCCGGAGTTCGTCGAGGTGCGCGGCGAGGTGTTCTTCCCGGTGGAGGCGTTCGAGGAGCTGAACGCCGCCCTGGTGGCGGCGGGCAAGCCGCCGTTCGCCAACCCCCGGAACTCGGCCGCCGGGTCGCTGCGGCAGAAGGATCCGAAGGTCACCGCATCGCGGCCGCTGACCATGCTGTGCCACGGGATCGGCAAGCGGGTCGGCTTCGACATGGCACGGCAGTCCGAGGCCTACGAGCGGCTGCGCGCCTGGGGCCTTCCGGTCTCCGAGCACAACCAGGTGGTGGAATCGGCCGCCGAGGTGGCAGCGCGGGTGGCCTACTGGGGCGAGCACCGCCACGATGTGGCGCACGAGATCGACGGTCTGGTGGTCAAGGTCGACGAGGTGGCGGTGCAGCGTCGGCTGGGCAGCACCTCGCGGGCGCCGCGCTGGGCGATCGCCTACAAATACCCGCCGCAGGAAGCGACGACGCTGCTGAAGAACATCGAGGTCAACGTCGGCCGGACCGGCCGGGTGACGCCGTTCGCGGTGTTGGAGCCGGTGCTGGTGTCCGGCTCCACCGTGGGCATGGCGACGCTGCACAACGCCGACGAGGTTCGCCGCAAGGGAGTGCTGATCGGCGACACGGTGGTGATCCGCAAGGCCGGTGACGTGATCCCCGAGGTGCTGGGCCCGGTGGTGGCGCTGCGCGAGGGCCGGGACCTGCGCGAGTTCACCATGCCCACGCACTGCCCGGAGTGCGGTACCGAGCTGGCTCCGGCGAAGGAGGGGGACGTCGACATCCGGTGCCCCAACTCCCGCTCGTGCCCGGCGCAACTGCGGGAGCGGGTGTTCCACCTCGCCGGGCGGGGTGCGTTCGACATCGAGGGCCTGGGCTACGAGGCGGCGATCGCTCTGCTGGCCGCGGAGGTGATCACCGACGAGGGCGACATCTTCGCGCTGGACGAGGATGCGCTGCTGCGGGTGCCGCTGTTTCGCACCAAGGCCGGGTCGCTGTCGGCGAACGGGCGCAAGCTGCTGGACAACCTCGCCGAACGCAGGTCGCAGCCGCTGTGGCGCGTGCTGGTGGCGCTGTCCATCAGGCACGTCGGCCCCACGGCGGCCCGCGCACTGGCCCAGCACTTCGGATCACTGGACGCCATCGAGGCAGCGTCCGAAGGGGAACTGGCCGCGGTGGAGGGGGTCGGTCCGACCATCGCGGCGGCGGTGACGGAGTGGTTCGGGGTGGACTGGCACCGGCAGATCGTGGCCAAGTGGCGGGCGGCCGGGGTGCGGATGGCCGACGACGACGCCGACCGCCCGGAGCAGATCCTGGCCGGCCTGACCGTGGTGGTGACGGGTTCGCTGGCCGGCTTCTCCCGCGACGAGGCCAAGGCCGCACTGTTGGAGCGGGGCGCGAAGGCGGCGGGCTCGGTCTCGGCGAAGACATCCTTCGTGGTGGTGGGTGAGGCACCCGGGTCGAAGTACGACAAGGCGGTCACGCTGGGCGTGCCGGTTCTGGACGAGGACGGGTTCCGGTTGCTGCTCGACGCCGGACCGGAGGCCGCCAGGGCGGTGGCGCAGATCGGCGAGGCCTGAGAGCCGCCGGGCTCCGGCGGCGTCCGAGGGCGGTGACGTCGTTCGGCGAAGGGCTGAGACGGCAGAGACCGGCCCGGGCTTCCGGGGCTGAGGCCGACCCGGCTCCGAACGGCGCCCCAGGCCGGTGACGCCGTTCGGCGGGACGGGCCCGGAGGCCTCACACGGCGGCCGTGGACACCTCTGTGCTGGGTCCGCTCGTCGCGGTGCCGGCGTCCTCCTCGCCGCCCGCGGAACTGTCGGAGGTCGCCGTGGCGGTCTCGCTGGTCGCCGTTGCCGTCGTAACCGGATCGGTACTGCCGGCATCGGTGGTGCCGGGATCCGACGTCACGTCCGTGCTGGCGGGGGTGGAACTGCCAGGGTCCTCGGTCGCGCCGTCGCTGGTGGGCGGCTCACTGGTGGTGGCCGGGGCGCTGCCGGTGGCGGGCGGAGGGCTGCTGGTCGCCGGCGGTTCGCTGGTGGTCACCGGTGGTGTGGTGGCCACCCCGTCCGCCGGGGCGGTGGTCGCGGTCGTGGAGCGGCTCGGTGGCCTACTGCTGGTGGAGCCAGCCGATGTCGGACTGCTGGACCGGGTGGCGGATCCCGTCACCGAACCGGATGTGGTGGACCGGGTCGTACCTCCCGAACTTTGCCGCGATTCGGCCATCACCGAGGCCTGTTCGGCGGCCGGATCGATGCCGGTGGACGCCGACCCGGACGCCCGCCCGGCGGTGTAGACGATGGACCGGCTCACCTTGCCGCCCGGTCCGAGAACGGTCAGCGTGTAGGTGTGGCGTGACGCCGAGCAATCAAATGGCACCCGCTCGAC
>DASSTH010000168.1:0-4729 GCA_035708025.1 Nakamurella sp.
TGCCGGGCGGTGAGCAGCTGCGGGTGCTGCTCGATGAAGGAGGTGGTGACGCCACCGGCGGCGAAGTCCGGATCGTCCAGCACCGCCTGCAGGAACGGGATGTTGGTGGCGATGCCGCGCACCCGGAACTCGGCCAGTGCCCGGCGTGCCCGGCGCAGCGCCTGCTGCCAGTCCCGGCCGCGGCAGGTCAACTTCACCAGCAGCGAGTCGAAGTGCGCGCTGACCTCGGCGCCGGCGTGCACCGTGCCGCCGTCGATCCGCACGCCGGCACCGCCCGGCGAGCGATAGGTGTTGATGCGGCCGGTGTCCGGGCGGAAGCCGTTGGCCGGATCCTCGGTGGTGATGCGGCACTGCAGGGCCGCGCCGCGGGTGGTGATGCCCTCCTGCCGCAGCCCCAGGTCGTCCAGTGTCGCGCCGGCGGCGATGCGGATCTGGCTGGAGACCAGGTCGATGTCGGTGATCTCCTCGGTGACGGTGTGCTCCACCTGGATGCGCGGGTTCATCTCGATGAACACGTACCGCCCGTCGGCGCCAAGCAGGAACTCCACGGTGCCGGCGTTGACGTAGCCGATGTGCCGGGCGAACGCCACGGCGTGCGCGCAGATCGCCTCGCGCAGTCCCGGATCGAGGTTCACCGCCGGGGCCACCTCGATGACCTTCTGGTGGCGGCGTTGCACCGAGCAGTCCCGCTCGTATAGGTGCACCGCGGCGCCGCCGGCATCCGCCAGCACCTGGACCTCGATGTGCCGGGGCTCGATCACCGCCCGCTCGCAGAACACCGTCGGGTCGCCGAACGCGGACTCGGCCTCGCGCATCGCGGTGCGGATGGCCTCGGCCAGCTGGTCGGGCCGTTCGACCCGGCGCATCCCCCGGCCACCACCGCCGGCCACCGCCTTGACGAACAGCGGGAAGCCGACCTGCTGGGCGCCGGTGACGAGTTCGTCGACGTCGGCGGACGGCGCGGTGGACTCCAGCACGGGCAGGCCGGCCTCCCGCGCGGCGGCCACCGCCCTGGCCTTGTTGCCGGCCAGTTCCAGCACGGCCGCGGACGGCCCGATGAAGGTGATGCCCGCGTCGGCGCACGCCTGGGCCAGGTTGGGGTTCTCCGACAGGAAGCCGTAGCCGGGGTAGATGGCATCGGCCCCGGCCTTGCGGGCCGCCGCGACGATCTCGTCCACGTCCAGGTACGCCCGCACCGGGTGGCCCACCTGACCGATCTGGTAGGCCTCGTCGGCCTTCTGCCGGTGCATGGAGTTGCGATCCTCGTACGGGTAGACCGCCACCGAGGGCACGCCCAGCTCGTAGGCCGCGCGGAACGCACGGATGGCGATCTCGCCGCGGTTGGCGACCAGGATCTTGGAAAACATGGGCGGGCTGCGCTCCCGTCGGGGTGGTCGGCCGGCTGGGACGGGTCTGGCGTGGGTCGGGGACCTGGCTGGTGCTGGAACGGGACTGGGGTGGACGTCGGGTCGGGGCCGGCCCTGCGGGGGCCGTGGGGCCGATGCCCCGCACGACGGTATCGCGGGGCGCCGCGGCAGCGACCAGCGGCGCCCGCCCCGGCCGGCCAACCGTGCCCGGTGGCCCACCCCCGAATGGGGGCCGAATCCTGCATGGATCAACATGGCAGGCATGGGGGAAGGTTGTCCCACCTGTCACTGTCGTCACATATCCGCCGACTTCATGCCTGCCGGCGACGTTGATCCATGCGAAACAGGGGTACGCGCCGGGGGCTGGTGGCAGGTGCGGGCGGCGGAGCGTCAGCCCTTCTGCAGGTAGTCCTGGCTCTCGGTGTCGATGATCGCGTCCGCCATGGCCGCCAGGTGCGGTAGCCCGGCCATCTCCGGGTCGTCCGCCACCATGGCGACCGCGTCCGCGCGGGCCCGCTCGATCACCTCGCGGTCGCGCAGCAGCGACAGCTGCCGCAGGCTGGTGGACCGCCCGGACTGGGCGGCGCCCAAGACGTCACCCTCCCGGCGCAGGGACAGATCGGCCTCCGCCAGCAGGAAGCCGTCCTCGGTGGCGGCGACCGCGGCCAGCCGGGCCCGGCCCGGCGAGGAGCCCTCGGCCTCGGTGACCAGCAGGCAGACGCCCGGCACGCTGCCCCGGCCCACCCGCCCGCGCAACTGGTGCAGCTGGGACATGCCGAAGCGCTCCGCGTCCATGATCACCATCACCGACGCGTTCGGGACGTCCACACCCACCTCGATCACCGTGGTGGCGACCAGCACGTCCAGCTGCCCGGCCGCGAACGCCCGCATCACCGTGTCCTTCTCGCCCGGGGGCAGACGGCCGTGCAGTACGCCCAGCCGCAGGCCGTCCAGCGGGCCGGTGCGCAACCGCTCAGCGACGTCCAGCACGGCCAGCGGCGGCCGCTTGGCATCCTCGTCACCGCCGTCGTCCGGCTCCAGGTCCTGGTCCTCCGCGCCGGCGTCGTCACCGATCTTCGGACATACCACGTAGGCCTGGTGCCCGGCGGCGACCTCCTCGCGCACCCGCTGCCAGACGCGGTCCAGCCAGGCCGGCTTCTCCCGTGCCGGCACCACGGTGGTGGACACCCCCGCCCGGCCCACCGGGAGCTCGGACAGGGTGGAGACGTCCAGGTCGCCGAACACCGTCATGGCGACCGTCCGCGGGATGGGCGTGGCCGTCATCACCAACACGTGCGGCGGGTTGGAGCCTGGATGCTTGGTGCGCAGCGCATCCCGCTGCTCCACCCCGAACCGGTGTTGCTCGTCGACCACCACCAGGCCCAGATTGGGGAAGATCACGTCCTCGCTGAGCAGCGCGTGCGTGCCGACCACGATCCCGGGCTGGCCGGAGGCGATGTCCAACAGGGCCCGGCGGCGCACCGACGTCGGCGTGGACCCGGTGAGCAGCGCGACGGTGATCGCCTCGGCCGGCGCACCCAGCTCCCCGCCGGCGCCCAACGGCCCCAGGATGGAGCGCAGCGAGCGGGTGTGCTGGGCGGCCAGCACCTCGGTCGGCGCCAGCAGGGCGGCCTGCCGGCCGGAGTCGATCACCTGCAACATGGCGCGCAGCGCCACCACGGTCTTGCCGGAGCCGACCTCGCCCTGCAGCAACCGGTTCATCGGGTGGATGGTGGACAGGTCGCCGGCGATCACCTCGCCGACGTCCCGCTGCCCGGCGGTCAGGGTGAACGGCAGCGCGGCGTCGAACGCGTCCAACAGCCCGCCGTCGATCCGCGGGCACGGCTCGGCCGGGAACTGCCGGGCGTACGCCCGCCGGCGCGCCAGCACCAGCTGCATCGCCAACGCCTCGTCGTAGCGCAGCCGGGCCTGGGCGTGCTGCAGCAGTTCGGCGCTGGTCGGGCGGTGGATGTTGCGCAGCGCGGTGTCCAGGTCGATCAGGCCGTGCTCGGCCAGCACGACCTCCGGCACCGGGTCGGGGATGTCCTTGACGACGGCCAGCACCTGGCGGACCGAGCGCTGCAGCAACGCGGCGGTCAGGCCCTCGCCGAGCGGGTAGACCGGGATCAGGCCGCCGGCGAAGGTCTCCAGCTCCTCCAGCAGCCCGCCTGCCCCGCTGATCTGCCGGTCGATCGCCACGTCCGGGGCGCTGAACTGCACCGAGCCGCGGAACGAGCTCACCTTGCCGGAGAACATCGCCTCCATGCCGGGAAGCAGCTTGTCGGACATCCACGGCTGGTTGAAAAATGTGCAGGTGACGCGGCGGTGCCCGTCGGTGACGTGCACCGTGGTGATGGACCGCAGGCGGCGATTGCGGCCCTGCGGGGGCAGCCGGCGGGTCTCCACCCGGTCGATGCGGACCCACACCGTGGCCCGGTCACCCACCCGCAGCTGCGCCAGGTCGGTGAGCTTGCCGCGCTCGGAATACCGGCGGGGATAGTGCCGCAGCAGATCGCCCACCGTGACCAGGGATGCCTTGGCCAGCGGTGTCGCGGTCCGGCCGCCGACGATCTCGGTCAGCGGGGTCTGCAGACCCGGAGGCTCCTGCTCCCGCAACCTGGACCCCTCCTCGCGGTCGTCATGGCCTTCCCATCGTGCACCCGGCATCCGACAGCGCACGGTAGGCGACGGCGGAGCGTCACCGGCGTCGATGGTGCTGGATTGGCGCCCGGCCGCGCCCGCCGCTATCCTTGGGAGGTTGTCCGGTGGAATCCGGGCCGATGATGACTGTCCTGACCGGGCGCCGTCCGCCGACGGAGTGCCGCCGGTCGCCAGAGTTGAGGGGTTGTTCCGTCGTGGCTGCCGTGTGTGACGTCTGTGGCAAGGGTCCCGGGTTCGGCATGAGTGTCTCGCACTCGCACCGGCGCACCCACCGGCGCTGGAACCCGAACATCCAGTCCGTGCGGGCGCAGGTCGCCCCTGGCACCGTGCGCAAGATCAACGCCTGCACCTCGTGCCTGAAGGCCGGCAAGGTCACCCGGGGCTGACCCCGGCCTCGTTCGCCTGCGGCGCCCCGTGGGGATTGCCCTCGCGACTCGCGGCGCACCGCCTCCCCCCTCGGATCGCGCAGATCATCGCCGGCCCGGGTCGCGCTGATCATCGCCGACTGCGCTGATCTCGCTGCGCTGATCAAATGCGCGAGAAACACCGGCAAATCGGTCGGATCGCCGACATCTGATCAGCGCAGGCGGAGGGCGGTCCCTGGCCCCGCCACGACGGGCCTGGCCCGACCCCGCCGGGAACGTCAGTCGCCGGCCGGCGCCAGCGTGTACATCCAGCCGTGCTTGTCCGGCGCCGTGCCG
>DASSTH010000169.1:0-4601 GCA_035708025.1 Nakamurella sp.
TGACCGAGGTGGCGCTGCGGCACGGGTACGCCGACCACGCGCATCTGACGCGGGAGTTCCGCACGGTGCTGGGCTTCACCCCCTCGCAGTACCGGGCGGGGCGCTGATCCCGGCCGCTTACGTCTGCGGGGACCCCGTACCGGTGCCGTGACGTGCCTATCATCGCCGCCATGATCGACAACCCGGACGCGGCCGCGCACCGCGACCGGGCCGTCCGGTACGGGGCGTCCTGCACCGAGTTGGAGGACTTCCCGTACGGCGAGCGGCAGTACACCGCCATCGACCTGGCCGGCCGCCGATGGGTGTTCAGCCAGTCGCTGCGGGACGTGGCGCCGCAGGACTGGGGTGCCACCACCGCCAACCACGAGGAGGGGGCCGGATGACCCGGTACGTGCTGGACGCGCGGGCGGCGATCGAACTGGCGCGCGAGGACCTGGTGATCCCGACCGAGCACGAGCTGTTGGCTCCCACCCTGATCCGCTCGCAGGTGCTCAGCCTGCTGCACGAGGCGGTCCATGCCGGGGCGATGACCGAGCAGGAGGCGCAGCGGCGGCGCGCCCGCATCGACGGGTGGCGGATGCGGCTGCTGGGGGACGCCGTGTTGCGCCGGGTCGCCTGGCAGCTGGCCGACCGCCTGGGCTGGACGTCCACGTTCGACGCGGAATACGTTGCCCTGACCCGGCTTCAGGCCGATGCGCTGATCACCGCCGACCCGGACCTGGCCGCCGCGGTGCGGGACCTGGTCCGGGTGGCACCGATCGCGGAGTTGCGACGGCCCGGGTGACGCCGGGCCGGCGGCGGGGCGGCTATTCCTTGCAGAGGCAGAACGGATGACCTGCCGGATCCAGGAACACCCGGAAGGAGGTTCCCGGCTGGTGCTCGTGCTTGGTGGCCCCCAGTTCGAGCACGGCGGCCTCGGCGGCGTCCAGGTCATCGACGATGACGTCGATGTGCATCTGCTGCGGGACCTGCTGTCCGGGCCATTGCGGCGGCGTGTAGTCCTCCACCTGTTGGAAGGAGAAGCACTGGTTGTCCGACCGGACGTCCGCCCAGCCCTCGGAGAGTTCCACCTTCCAGTCCAGCAGCTTGCCGTAGAACGTGGCGAGCGCCGCGGCGTCGGGGCAGTCCAGCACGACGTTGGGAGAGTAAGCGATAGCCATGGCGGTGACGGTAACAGCGATAGCGGACGGTCTGCTTCCTGTTAGCAGTACGCTTGCTCGCCATGGCGAGGGTGCTGCTGACCGGCATGTCGGGCGCCGGGAAGTCCACGCTGCTGCAGGCCCTCGCCGCGCGCGGCCACCGCACGGTGGACACCGACTACGACGGGTGGACGCTTCCCGACGGCCGGTGGGACGAGTCGCGCATGCACGCCCTGCTGGCGGCGAACCCGACCATCGTGGTGTCCGGGACGGTGGAGAACCAGGGGCGGTTCTACGACAGCTTCGACGATGTCGTGCTGCTGAGCGCACCCCTGGACGTGCTGCTGGATCGGGTGCGCGTTCGCACGGACAACCCGTACGGGCGCACGCCCGAGCAGCAAGCGGAGATCGGTACGTACGCGAACGAGGTGGAACCGCTGCTCCGCCGCGGCGCCACGCTGGAACTCGATGGCCGGAGCCCGGTGGACGATCTGGCCGACGCGGTCGAGGCGCTGCTCACCCGGCGCGGCGCTCGCTAGGTGACGCGGCCGCGCGGGAGCGGTGCGTCCGCGACGTGCCTGGTGCGACGCGGCCGCACCGCTCAGCGGCTTGTGCCCGTCGCGCGCGAGGTGGAACCGCTGCTCCGCGCCGGCGCTACCGCCGAACTCGACCGCCGCCGTCCGGTGCACGGAACTGGCCGACCCAGTCGAGACGCTGCTCGCCCGCCACGGCACTCGCCAGTTTGACGCGGCCGCGCGGGAGCGGTGCGTCCGCGACGTGCCTGGTGCGACGCGGCCACACCACTAAGCGGCTCCACCTCAAAAGGGTGGCAGCGCTGTCCGGTGGGCGCCGAGAACGTCAGACGTTGAAGCGGAATTCGACCACGTCACCGTCCTGCATGACGTAGTCCTTGCCCTCCATCCGGACCTTGCCCGCGGCCTTGGCGGCGGCCATGGAACCGGCGGACATCAGGTCGTCGTAGGACACGATCTCGGCCTTGATGAAGCCGCGCTCGAAGTCCGAGTGGATCACCCCGGCGGCCTGCGGGGCGGTGGCCCCCCGCTTGATGGTCCAGGCCCGGGACTCCTTCGGTCCGGCTGTCAGGTAGGTCTGCAGGCCCAGCGTGTGAAAGCCCGCCCTGGCCAGCGCGTGCAGGCCGGGCTCCGGTTGCCCGATGGACTCCAGCAACTCCGCCGCCGACTCCTCGTCCAGCTCCAGCAGCTCGGACTCCACCTTGGCGTCCAGGAACACGGCGTCGGCAGGAGCCACGGCCGCGGCCAATTCGGCCCGCCGCGCGGCGTCGGTGAGCACCGCCTCGTCGGCATTGAACACGTACAGGAACGGCTTGGCCGTCATCAAGGACAGCTCGCGCAGCAGCGGCAGATCCAGCTCCGACCGCGCGGAGAACAGCGTGCGCCCGGCGTCGAGCACCGTCACCGCCTGCTTGGCGGCCTCCGCGACCGGCGCGCGATCGCGGGCGTTGCGCGCCTCCTTCTCCAGCCGCGGCACCGCCTTCTCCAGCGTCTGCAGATCGGCCAGGATCAGCTCGGTGTTGATGGTCTCGATGTCGGCCAACGGGTCGACGCGGCCGTCCACGTGCACCACGTCACCGTCGTCGAACACCCGCACCACCTGGCAGATGGCGTCCGCCTCCCGGATGTTGGCCAGGAACTTGTTGCCCAGCCCGGCCCCTTCGCTGGCGCCCTTGACGATCCCGGCGATGTCCACGAACGAGACAGTGGCCGGGACGATCTTCGCGGAGGAGAACATCTCGGCGAGCTTGCCCAGTCGCGGGTCGGGCAGCGGGACCACACCGATGTTGGGCTCGATGGTGGCGAACGGATAGTTGGCGGCCAGCACCTCAGCACGGGTCAGCGCGTTGAAGACGGTGGACTTGCCAACATTGGGCAGGCCGACGATGCCGAGGGTCAGACTCACGACGGGCCAGTCTAGGTGCCCGCCCGCGGCGACCGGCCGCCGCAGCCGGCCGCCGCAGCCGGGGCCGCTCGTCCGACTTCCCGGAAAACTCGTTCGCCGTCGGCGAAGCGTGATCCCTACCATGGGCCCTTCGTTCGGGAACTGATTGTCGGACCCCGCCGTTACGCTTTCTGCACCCGATCTTGCTTGGCCCCCGGCAACGACGCCGGGACGGCCGCGCCGTCCCCCGCCCATCTCCACCCGGGAGTTCCTGATGACCGCCCCTGCACCGATGGTTCCCGCCGCGAGCGACAAGCTCGACGCCGGCGTGCTCAAGATCGCCGGGGTGGTGGTGATCGGCGCGATCATGTCCATCCTGGACGTGACCGTGGTCAGCATCGCCCTGCCCACCTTCATGCGGGTCTTCGACGCGCAGTACTCCACCGTCGCCTGGGCGATGACCGGCTACACCCTGGCGCTGGCCGCGGTGATCCCGGTCACCGGCTGGGCGGCCGACCGGTTCGGCACCAAGCGGCTGTACATGCTCGCCCTGGTGCTGTTCGTGCTCGGATCCGCCGCCTGCAGCCTGAGCTGGTCGATCGGGTCGCTGATCACGTTCCGGGTGATCCAGGGCCTGGGCGGCGGCATGCTGATGCCGCTGGGCATGACGATCATGACCCACGCGGCCGGCCCGCAGCGGGTCGGCCGGGTGATGGCCGTGCTGGGGGTGCCGATGCTGCTGGGCCCGATCGGCGGCCCGATCCTGGGCGGCTGGCTGATCGAGGTGGCCAGCTGGCACTGGATCTTCCTGATCAACCTGCCGATCGGCGTGGTCGCCCTGATCACCGCCGCAGTGGTGCTGCCCAAGGACGACCCGGAGCCCAGCCAGAGCTTCGACGTGGTGGGCATGCTGCTGCTCTCGCCGGGTCTGGCGCTGTTCCTGTACGGGGTCTCCAGCATCCCGCGTACCCGGACGGTGGCCGATGCCGAGGTGCTGATCCCGGCGATCATCGGACTGGCGTTGATGGCGGCGTTCGTCTGGCACGCGCTGCGCAAGAACCACCCGCTGATCGATCTGCGGCTGTTCAAGCACGGCCAGCTGACGGTCGCGACCATCACGATGAGCCTGTTCGCGATCGCGTTCTTCGGCGCGATGCTGCTGTTCCCCAGCTACTTCCTGCAGGTCCGCGGCGAGCTGACGCTGCAGACGGGCCTGCTACTGGCCCCGCAGGGTCTCGGCGCCATGCTGTCCATGCCCATCGCCGGGCGGCTGACCGACAAGATGGGCCCGGGCAAGTTCGTGCTGAGCGGCATCGTGCTGATTGCGGCCGGCATGGCGGTGTTCACGCAGATCTCGGCCACCACGCCGTACGCGGTGATCCTCGGCTCGCTGTTCGTGATGGGCGTCGGCATGGGCATGACGATGATGCCGATCATGTCCGCGGCGCTGAAGACGCTGCGGCAGGAGTCGGTGGCCCGCGCGTCGACCAGCTTGAACATCATCCAGCAGGTCGCGGCGTCCATCGGTACCGCGCTGCTGTCGGT